>JAKEGN010000390.1 GCA_022615525.1 Woeseiaceae bacterium | reverse complement strand
CGGCCATTTCATGCCGCTGGCAGTAGCAAGATTATGTGAAAGAGGTAGCCCTTGTCCGCCCTGACCGCCATATTCGGAAGCGCAGAGGATAAATCGCAGGACAGCGACAAGCTGTTGCAGCTGTACTGGAACAGGGCCGAGCTCAAGAAAGAGTTCGCCAGCATGCGCAAGGAGCAATTCCTCCTCCAGGACCGCATAAAGACGCAGGAAGGCGCGAGCGCCCGGTTGCAACAGAAACTCGACCATCTCGAAGAACTGCTGCTGGACCCCGACTGGGCCCATAACGTCGTTACGTTCTTTCAGTTGCGCGGTCTGGCGATACGATGCGAGCGGAAACTGGCGCGATTCGCGGAGCAACTGAAGCAACAGCGCGAGCAGAAACAGCACAGTACGTTGCTCGTCAGCTGGAACGAGGAACGCGCGCGCGAGGTTCGTGTGCTTGAGCGCAAGCTCCTGGAACAGCGCGACAACGTGCACGCACTTGAGGACCGCCTGCAGGCCGAACGGCATCGATTGTTGTCCATGAGCGGGTTGTTGCGCTTTTTTCGCAGGCGCACGCTGACTGCGGCTCTGGACAGCCTGGCGCAACAGATCGAGTCAGCGCGTCAGGGGGAAGCCCAATTGCTCGCATCAATTGACGAGGTCACCTCCCGGACTCCGCCGGAGAACCAGGGCCTCGACGTCGCGAGCAAGCGTTCGATCAACCTGATGATCCTTGCCTATGCACAACAACTCTATCTGCATTTTGCAGACGACAAACTGAGCGCCCTGGCCAAGGAAGCCAGCGACAAGAGTGTGGGGGCAGTCAACTACGGCTCCAGGGAAGAGTGCGAGGCGCTTCTGCAGCGAGTTCGCAAACGTCGTGAAGCCATGGAGCAGAGCAGTGATTTTGCGGCGGTGCTTCAGAAACGGGCACGGCTGATTGGCGACAAGGCGCAGTTTCGCAATGATACGGACGCGGTGCCTATCGCCGGTTCAGTATCCACCGTTTTCAGCATCGACCCGAACGGGCTGGTGCGGGAGAGCGATACGAACCTGCTCGGTGAAAACTACTGGGGTATTTCCAAGGTCCTCAGCCGCTAGGCGGTAATACCGGATCAGATGTCCTTGCGGTACATCCGGCGCTGGAAACGCGCGATATCGTCGTTTCGAAACACGGCATTGGCAGGGGCAGATCCGTCGTCCGTATCCGACGTCGTGGCTTGCGGTGCCGAAGCGGCTGTTGGGGCTTTCGCGGTCTCTGTTACCGGTCCGGTGCTCACTTGGGGCTGGTCGGGTGCCGTATTATCGGTACTCTCGAACACGCTGTTCAGCATGGCGGCAATGTGCGGGGTCAGGTAGAGCAGGGGAGCGATAGCCTCGTTGACCGCATCCGGCGGGGCCGGCACGGCGGTGGTCTCCGCAGCGACACCGACATGTTCGACGGTCTCCGGGGCCAGGGCCTCCACAGACACGTTCAGGGTCTGCAGGCGATGCCCGGAGTTGTCACAGGTGGGCCCGCTGGCCGCAAGCGCTGAAACGGACCAGGCGCCGGTCACAAACATCAATCCCACCCGCATACCGTGCCAACTTCCCCGTTTAATCGCGTCCACGTCGACCTCCAAAGAGTTCCTTCGTGTAGATTGGTGTTGTATAACAGTACAACACCACTTGCCGTTCAGGCAAGTCCCGAAACGACGCCGGCTAGGGCATTGTACGAGCGGTATGCTCCGGGGCCGCGTCAATTTCCCGCATCACTGCCAAGTCTGTAATGATTGCGGCCGCCTGGTCAAGCTGCACGTCCGGTGCCTCGAGTGTCTCCAGTATTTCCACCGACTCGACAGGCTCGAGCTGCAGGGCTGCCCGGCGCGCGTTTTCCCTCTGTAAACGCTTGTTCATAGCGTCTTCGCGTTCGCGTTTCCTCGTATCGATTTTCAAGGAAACCGTCTTCATCGCGCGCATTTCCTCGACCTCGCGTATGTCCTCGACAAGGAACTGAAAATCGGGATCATTCTTGATGCGTGCGTTGTAGTTGGCTGTCAGCGACGAAATCGTCGTATCGAGCGGCGCGCCCGGGCGAAAGTTGGTAGTCCGGATCGTGTCCCAGGGCAGGGCGGTGTCGCGCACACTTTCACCGATCTCCGCGGCGTCGATATGCGACGGCAATTCGATGTCCGGCTCGACACCGCGATGTTGCGTGCTCTCGCCGGTTACGCGGTAATACTTGCCAATCGTCAGCGTAAGCTGACCAAGGCCTTCGTCTTCAGGTCGCCGCACATACTGGTCGAGGGAGTACAGGTTCTGCACCGTTCCCTTGCCGAAGGTCTGTTGTCCGATGATCACGCCTCTCTCGTAGTCCTGTATTGCGGCCGCAAATATCTCCGATGCCGATGCGCTGTACCGGTTGACCAACACGGCCAGCGGGCCGTTGTATGCGACCCGCGCGACAGGGTCAGGGTCATCCAGCCGGCTGATGCGCCCATTGGAATTCCGAAGCTGAACCACCGGGCCGTTATCTATGAATAATCCGGACAATGCCGTGGCTTCGGTAAGGTGACCGCCGCCGTTGTCGCGAAGGTCTATCACCAACCCGTCGATTCCCTTCTCCTCAAGTTCGGCGATCAGCCGCTTCACGTCCTTGGTCGTGCTCGTGTAGTCCTTGTCACCGTTACTGAGCGCCCGGTAGTCCCGGTAGAAACTCGGTACCTCGATGACCCCGATAGACCATTCGCGCCCTTCCCTCGGGATCGTGACAATCTTGCTCTTCGCAGCCTGTTCTTCCAGTTTCACCTGGTTCCTGGTCAGCGTCAGGACCTTGAGTTCCGTGCCCGGCAATGCGCCCACGGGCATGATTTGCAGCTTGACTACGGTATTGGCGGGCCCCCGGATCAGTTGGACGACGTCATCCAGTCGCCAGCCGATGACGTCGATAAGCTCACCATCTTCACCCTGAGCGACGCCGGTAATCCGGTCCTTGGGCTGAAGTTTCCCGTCGATAGCCGCCGGACCGCCGGGAATGATGTTGATTACCTGCACGTAGTCATCATCGAGTTGCAGTGACGCACCGATCCCGAAATACGACAGGCTCATCTGAATCCTGTATTCCTCGGAATTGCGCGGGGACAGGTAGCTGGAATGCGGATCAAGCGTGTGCGCAAACGCATTCATGAAGGTTTCGAATACATCATCGCTGTTCAGTTGATCCATGCGCTTCAGGAAACGCTGGTAACGTTTTCTGAGGACTTCCTGCGATTCAACCCAGTCCTGCTCTGTCAAGGCAAGGCTCAAAGCGTCGTTCTTCACCCGCAGGCGCCAGATCTCGTCCAGCTCGGCGGTGTCCTTCGCCCAGGGTGACTTTTCGCGATCGAATTCGAACTGTTCGTCGATCGTGAAATCGGGCTCGATTTCGATCTGGGCCAATCCGAACTCCAGTCGTTCGCGTACGCGTGTGCGATACACTTCAAACATTTCGAAGACAGGATCGAGCGGCTCGGCACGCACCATTTCGTCAATGCGGAACCGGAATTGATCGAAAGCCTCGATGTCGCTGGCCAGGAAATACATGCGGTTGCTGTCAAGGGCCTCGATGTATCGATCGAGGACTTTTGACGACAGCGCGTCGTCCACGGCGGCATGCTGGTAATGGGATTTCTGAATGAACTCGGTAACGAGCTGGCCGATTTTTTCGTGTCGCGCCTCGGGCAACAGTTCGGAATCGCCGGCGAGCGGCTGGTTGGCGCTGGCGGGGATCAGATAAAAGGCCAGCAGCAGTCCGGTCAGCGTCCTGGTCTTGGTCATGCTCAGCATCCTGGTCTTGGTCATGCCCTGGGGTCGTTTCAACGTAATCTCCATGTGTGTCAAAGCTTCTGGGACCGTCCCGCTTCAGCTAGGCTAGTGGCCCGTTGCCTGCCGATCAAGTGTGAAATTGGCAAATTGCCGCAAAAAGGCGGCTGGTGTAACCCTCTACCTGCAGACCGAACCATGGGTCCTTTGACCGTTATTAACGGGATTCTGCTTGGATCCTGCGTTTCCATAGCCTTCAGCCTGGCTGCCGTACTGCTCATGTTCCTCGTGGTCGGTAAGGATGACCCGCAACTGGCCCACGAATTCCCGAAGCTGGTGGGCAGCCTGCTGATATTCCTGTGTATGACCGCCATTTCAGGCACGAGTTTCTACCTGCTGATCCGGCGGCACCGGGCCAGGTGGATTGCCCAGTCGCTGCTCTGGATCGGCGTGCTCGCCACCGGTTTCTATTACTGGCCTTGAGCAGGCCGGCAGTTTGCGCCCGAAACGGCTTATGTCAATGCTTTCAGCGCGACCGGCCGACGTCTTATAGCAGGCGAAACGGCGGCGTACGGGCGCCACTTTTCATGGCTCGTTTACGCCGGCGGCGCATCCGGGATTGCAGCTCCTTGCGTCGGCTTTCAAGCCATTTGTCCCGGGTCAGATCGCTGCTCTTTGCCTTGACCCCGCGGTTGGGCTTGTGGGTTGCCCTGAAATTGCAGAAGTCACGATAGGCTTCGATCTCGTGACGCAACTCCCGGACGACCAGCTCGATCATTATCGCGTCGTCGAGGAAGCCAAGACCCGGAATATGATCCGGTATGAGGTCTTCGGGGTCACAGAAATAGGCCAGCGCATTGAGTACCCGGCCGGCGTCCCGTTCCGGCAGTCGCCATTCATGGTCGACGAGTATGTCGATCAGCAACTCGAGTGAATTCAAGCGCTCGCGCACGAACTGGGGAACAGACGTCTGCCCGACGTTGGCCAGTAGCTGCCTTGCGCCCGCAACTATGTCCTCCG
>JAKEGN010000066.1 GCA_022615525.1 Woeseiaceae bacterium | reverse complement strand
GTGGAAGCGCGACCAGCTTCCCAGGCGCGAGCCCTCATCCGTTTCGGTTATCAGGAAATTGTCGATGTCGAGATTGCCGCCGAATGCGAGCGGCTCGGCCGCATCGTGGCTGACACGTCCGTTGATATCCAGAGTGCCGGAGTCGAGGTTTACATCGGCGAGCGGTTTGAGATACGGATGCAGGGCAACCAGAGCCGCGTTGTCGACGACCACGTCAAAACCAAACAGCGGTTCCGGCAGTACGGACAATTCGCCGTTCACGGTTGCGGTGCCGCCGGAGGGAAAGGTCAGCGACAGCGCCGTCGGGAAGCGGGCGCCGGCGTCGTTACTGATGTTGTCGACCGTGAGGTCCAGGCTCTGGATGCCGATGTTGGCCGTCGGTTCCACGCTCTCGTCCTCGAGCGCAAACGCCAGCCGGTGTACAGCGAGCTGATCGAGCGAAAAGCGCCACGGCTTGCCGGCGGGCGGCTGGTCGACCGCCGGTTCGGTGCTTCCTGCCCGAACCTCTTCCGTATCCGTTGTGGGACCATCGTCTTCGGGAGTTCTCGGGCTGGCCACTTCGGGCGTCCTGTTCCTGACGATATTCAGCGCGCCGGATGCGTCGCGATGTATGTTCACCACCGCGTCGTCGATCGCGAACGACTCCACCGACACCGTCTGCTCGGGCCAGCGCAGCGTGCCGCCATTCAGCAAAACCGCTGGCAATGCGAGCACTTCACGATCAGCGTCGGTGCCACCGGCTGTAAATGTGCGTACGAGCAGGTCACGGAATGCGAAAGTGAAGTTGTCGACTGCGGCCCGCAGACCTCCACCCGGTACCCCGTCGATGCTGTAGTCGAACTCGACGTCGGCATTGCCCCTGACTACGTCGAAGCCGATTTCATGGCGGATGTAGGCAGAGGTCAGCGGGAAATGCGATCCCCTGATCTCCGCGTGCCCGGCCGACTTCAGCGGATTGAGCTGCAGGCTGCCGGTCCAGCTTAGCGTCCCGGCAGTTTCGGTCGTGATCACGACGGCCTGGTCGCCGGACCGGTCCGGCAGCGTATTGAGCTGCTGCACACGAATATCGATCGGGCCGAAACGCGTTTCTACGGGGTCCGCCGGCACCTGGTCCCGCCAGTCGACGACGGCCGCCCCGATCTCGAAGTTGAAAATCAGGAGCCTCGGCATGGCGGCTTCGCCCTGATCCGCTTCCGGGCTTGCGGCAGGTTCCGTTGTCTGCTTCCTGAACGCCGCCAGGTTCAATGTACCCGTGGCATCGCGAGCCAGGTTCAGTTGCGGCGCCGTAAATCGAATCTCGTCGAAAGTCCATGCCCAGCGGAACAGCGAGCTCGCCTGGAAATTGACAAAGATCTGATCGATGCGCGCAAATCGTGTTTGCGCCGGATCATCGAGTTCCAGCCCGTCAATGCGCAGGCTGAGCACGAAAGGATTGATCGCAACCTTTTCAATGCGCAGTTCCGCGGCGAGTTGTTCGCGCACCGAATCGATCGCAGTTTTCTTGACCAGCCACGGAGCAAGGAAAAAACCGAGCAACGCATACAGCACCACCGCGATCGCCAGGCCCATCAGGTAGCGGCGATACCTTTTGGCAAGGTCCGCAAGCGCCGTTGCCCGGCTGCGCAACAGCTTATTCATCGGTTTGCATCCGACTTCTTCTTATGTAAGGCCCTGGTGCCGCGGCTGTTCCAGTCCGCGCGCGATAATCAGACCGCCGACGCCGAAACTCCTAATACCACCGGCTGCCGCCCACGCTCATGTAGCCATGGCTGCCAATGGGAACGCCGACACTGAGTCCGACCCCGACATTGCCTGAACAACCGCCGAGCAACAGGCAGGACATCAGCAACGCGGTGCACACCGTTCTCTTCATGAGTTTATGCATTCCGTCTGCTCCTTCTCAAAGGGACATTTTCTGCAATACGAGAACCGCGCCGGCCGGATCGGCCACGACCGCCATGCTGCCGTTGCGAAGCTCCGCCGATACCGGTACCAGGATTTTCCCGCCGAGCTCCACGGCCTTGCTGGCTGCGGCAGCGGCGTCCTGAACGCCGAAATAGGTGAGCCATACCGGGTCCCATTCCTGCGCAGGATTTTTCAGAATTCCCGCCCGATCGACTCCGTCATTGCCCAACAGAGTGTACGAGCCGCCGCGCCGCTCGATATCGCGCGTTTCATAGCCGACCGTCGCCGCGTAGAATGCCGCGGCTGCGGTGCTGTCGTCGGACAGCAGTTCGGTCCACACGACGCGGCCCGGCGCCGCCTTCGTCGTGTTGTCATCCGGATCGCCTATGTTGCTCCGCGCAAAACCGATCACCGCGCCTTCCGGATCGACCATCGCCGCCACCCGGCCAAGACTGACGTCTCTCGCGGCAACGGCAACTTTGCCGCCGCTGGCAACACCGCCGGCCACGGCCTGATCGACATCTGCGACTGACAGGTACGGTAACCAGCGGGAAAGGCGCGTACCGTCGCTGCGTGCCTCGACAGGAACCAGCCCGGCGACATAAATGCCGCCGTGGCGTGCAAGTGCGTAGCCACGGCGACCGGGTCCTGCTGCATCCTCGAAGGTCCAGCCGAACAAGCCTCCATAGAAGCGCCGCGCCGCGTCGATGTCCTCGGTAATCAGGTCGTTCCAGACGACCTTCCCGACCAGCGGTGCCGCCGAAAAAGTCATTCCCGACAGGTCCGGCCGGGACATCGTTGCGCAGGCAGCAAGCGCGGCGATCAGCGTCGTACCGGCCAGGCCAAGCTTGAGATTCATTGCGGTCGCTCCTTGTTGCCCGAGTGAGGTTTCTTCTGTTTTCCGCCGGAGTCCGAGTCAGGGCCGGTGGTGTCGGCCAGGCCCGATTGACTGAAAAGGCAGTTCTGTTCGGCGCAAGTGTAGCGCATGGTCGATGTGCCCGCCGCTGCCGTCCGGCGCAACAAAGTTCGGGTTGGACCGGGTTTTGGTTAATAATGCGGTTCGGGCCCGTTGGGGGCCCTTTGTTTTGGCCATTTTCCAGGAGCGACGCCTTTGAACCCGATGACCGATACCCTGATCCGACCGCGAGTGTACGCATGGCTCGGTGTGATTCTGCTTTTCCAGGCCCCGGTCAGCATGGGCCAGGATGCACCCATCATCCACCCGGGCGCACCCGGCAAGCCGGCAAAGGAACTCAGCGCGGAGGAGGCTATCGAGATTGCCGATACGAGTTATTCGCCCGACGACGTCCGCTTCATGCAGGACATGATCCCGCACCACCACCAGGCGATCGAGATGGCGGCCCTGGTGGCCGATCGCACGAACCGGCCCGAAATCATCGACGCGGCCGGCCGGATTAATGGCTCGCAAAACGATGAGATCGCGTTCATGCGCCAGTGGTTAGAGTCACGTGGCGAGGACGTGCCGAAACCGAGCGCGCACGAGGCCATGCACACCACCCACAAGATGGCCGGCATGGCGACGCCGGAACAGATGGCCGAACTCGCCAAATCCCAAGGCACGGACTTCGACCGGCTGTTCCTCACGCTGATGATTGCACACCACGAGGGCGCCGTGAAAATGGTCGAAGCACTGCTGGAACAACCGGGCGCGGCCTACGACCCGGTACTGTTCGAGTTTACGAGCGACGTCACCAACGACCAGACTGCCGAGATCGAGCGCATGAATGCCCTGCTGGTCGGCTTGTCGTCCGATCCGCGCGCCGGGCTGAAAGCCGGTCTCGATGACGCCGGGCAGGCGATCTGGAACCTGGCGCTCGTCGGCTCCCTGCCCAAACCGCCCGGTTTCTACGACCCGAGCAACCCCGGCGAGCTGCCGTCGCAATACATGCAGGCGGACGCCAAGGAGCCGTCCGGCGAAGAGGACGAGGAGCCGGTACCGGAGGACGAGGAGCGCTACCCGCTGCTCAGCTTCTCCAATACCGACATGGCCTTCGCCGGCGATGTCATGGTGGCCGGTAGTTACCACGGATTCAACGTCTATCAGCTGCTGCGCAATGACGGGCTGCCGAAACTGCAGAGTTCCGTGGTATGCCCCGGCGGGCAGGGCGATGTCTCGATCGTCGGCGACCTGCTGATCATGTCGGTGGAACAGACGCGCGGACGACTCGATTGCGGCCTCGAAGGCGTCACGGTCGACGTCAGTCCCGACCGGTTCCGTGGGATTCGCATCTTCGACATCAGCGACCTGACACGCCCGGTGCAGGTCGGGGCCGTGCAGACCTGTCGCGGCTCGCACACGCACTCGGTCATCTCCGGCCCGGGTAAAGACGGCAAGATCATCGTCTACAACTCCGGTACATCGGCGGTGCGCGACGAGAAAGAGATGGAAGGTTGCATAGGCGAAGCGCCCGGCGACTATCGGACGGCGCTGTTTCGTATCGACGTCATCGAGATTCCGGTCGACGATCCATCAAAGTCCCGCATC
>JAKEGN010000389.1 GCA_022615525.1 Woeseiaceae bacterium | reverse complement strand
ATCGTTTGCCGATTTCGATCCGGTGCAGGTGGCGAAGTTCGATTCGCGCAAAGTCGAGAAGCTGCTGCAGTTCACCGGCATCGTGCGCAACCGGCTCAAGGTCGCGGCAGCCATCACCAACGCGCGCTGCTTTCTCGAAGTGCAGGAAGAGTTCGGCAGCTTTGCGCAATACAGTTGGCAGTTCGTCGGCGGCCAGCCGATCGTGAATCGCTGGCGCGAGATGTCACAGGTGCCGGCGACGTCGCCGGAGTCGGATGCGTTCAGCAAGGACCTGCAGCGGCGCGGCTTCAAGTTCGTGGGCTCCACGATCATGTACGCGCACATGCAGGCGACGGGAATGGTGAATGATCACGTGGTGACGTGTTTCAGGCATGAGGAAGTGAGGAAGTGAGGAAGGCCAGGGAAATTGGGGAAATTGGGGACGCTCACCTATTACCGCTTTAAGGGGTGGTAATTGTTGAGCGTCCCCAATTTCCCCATCCCCTTCACTCGCCGATCCACCAATCGACGCTGGTGCCGCCCGCGCCATCGGGCACCAGCAGTCGGTGCAGGTCCGGCAGCAGTTCCGCGAGCCGTTCATCGAGCATCCACGGCGGATTGACGAGCACGAGACCCGACCCGCGCAGGCCCACAGCGGTGTCGTCCGGCATCACGCTCAGCGTCACGTCCAGCACCTTGCGGATGCCCGAACCTTCGAGATCGCGGCGGAAACGCAGCGGTGCCGCGCGCTCCGTCAGCGGGTACCAGATGCAGTACGTGCCGGTCGGCCAGCGTTCGTAGCTGGTTTCGAGCGCCGACAGGATGCGGTCGAACTCCGTGTCCGACTCGAAGGGCGGGTCGATCAGCACGAGTCCGCGGTTCTCGCGCGGCGGCAACTGGGCCTTCAACGCGGCGTAGCCGTCGTTTTCGACGATCGAAACGAGTTTCTGCCAGCCCAGGCTGGAACGCAGTGCCTGGGCTTCGCGTGCATGCGTCTCCGCCAGCACCATCCGGTCCGTCAGGCGGCGCATTTTCGCGACGATGGTCGGCGATCCGGGGTAGGCTGTGATCGCGCTGCGGCCCGGGCCGGCGCATGCCTTCACGAGCCGGACATACTCGGCGACTTCCGCCGGCAAGGCGACTTCCGGGAACTCGAGCAGCCGACCGATGCCGTTCTTGTATTCGCCGCTGCGCTGCGACTCGCCCAGGCTCAAGTCGTACGTGCCGCCGCCGGCATGCGTGTCGAGGTAAAAGAACGGCGCGGGCTTCTTCTTCAGGTGCTCGACGAGCATCATGAGCACGACGTGCTTCAACACGTCCGCGAAGTTCCCCGCATGGAACGCGTGGCGATAATTCATGTCAGACCGATCCGGGGTCCCGGGTCACGCAACGGAGTCACGCTAGATGCCGACAAGAGTACTGCACCGGGCACGTCCCGGTTCGATGGTTCGCTGGCGCGGGTCCCTGACCGGTGCGTGGCTGGCCTGCATGCTGGTGTCCGGGTTCGCACTGGGGCAGGCGGCGGGCGGTCCGCCCCCCGCCGCCGAGGAGAAAGCCGTGATGAGTGCGCCTGCCGAGATGATTGAGGCGGCGCTTGACGATGCAGCCAACCGGTCGACGACGGCCCGAGCTGATATCAAGGTGACGAGCGCAGAGGCGGTGACGTGGTCAGACGGTTCGCTCGGTTGCCCGCAGCCCGGGATGATGTACACGCAGGCCCTCGTTGCCGGGTACCGTATCGTGCTGCAGGCGGCCGAGCAGACATTGAATTATCACGCGATGTCCCGCGGCAGGCCGGTGTTCTGTCCTGCGGGGCGCGTTGTGGCGCCGGTGCAGGGTAGTTCTGCGAGCTGAGGTGGCATTACATCTGCGGAGCGTTGCGCTCCAGAGCGGGCACTACGTTCTTGCCCCCAGACAGGCGAACTTCAACATCGGTGTCCAATGAAAACGCCCCGGGGATTGCTCCCCGGGGCGATTGCTCATTAACTCCCGCGCACGACCAGACAACGCGGGTAATGCCGCGTTGCCCGATAGCCGGTATCAGTTCCCGGTGCAGCCGTGAGCCGTCAGGTACGCGTCTGCGTCCTGCGCCTGCACCAGACCATTGCCGTAGAACCTATCACGGCCCGGCGCACCGAGGTCAACTGCGGTGGCGTTCATCGCCGTGCGGATGTCCGTCGGGCCGCAGGTCGGATGCTTGCTCCAGATAAGGGCTGCAACACCGGCCACGTGAGGCGTCGCCATCGACGTGCCGCTGAAGTAGTCGTAGTCATAGCCCGACAGCACAAAGCTCAGCGTTGCGGGTTGACCGATTTCCGTGGCAAGCAGTGCGAGCCCGGTCGCACGGTCCGTGCCGACCACGGGGATGCCGACGTGAGTATTACCCAGAGTGCCGACTACTGGGCCGTCGACGCCTGCGCGCTGGAACACGACGGCGCCGATGCCACCTGCCGTTTCACACGACACTGCCTTTTGCGCAAATGTGAAGGCCCCCCGTTCGATCAGGCAGATCTTGTTGGTTGCATCGCCGCAGTCCGCGGCGGTTTCTGCCAGACCGCAATCCACCAGGTTTCCTGCAACCGGGGCAGCCGGAATGTCGAAGTTATCCATCGGCACGACATCCGTTGTGCCGATTCCGCTCGTCAGCGTCACATCCATCATGCTGCCGGTCGGCACCGTGGAAAGCACGCTGACGCCAGGTGCCGCAATCTCCACCTTGCTGTTGACCTGCGAGAAGCCGGCGACCGCGGCAGCAGAATCCACCGCGGCCACGGACACCACACTGTCGTACCCGGCGGGGTAATGCATCTTGCACGCCTGCCGTTCGGGGTGGCCCGGATCCTCGAAGATGTCGCAAACGCGGCCATCGCCGCCGTTACCCGCCGCTGCAATCGACAGCACACCCTGCTTCTGGGCATGCAGGAACACCGCGTTCTCGAGCACGCTTGGGCGCGGTCCGCCCAGACTCATGTTGATTACCTTGGCGCCGTTGCTGACGCAGTCATCGACTGCATTGATCAGTTCGGACGAATAGGCCCAGTTTCCGTCGTTGCCGAACACGCGCACGATGTGCATCGGCACGCTCGGGAACACGCCGATCACGCCGATTTCGT
>JAKEGN010000388.1 GCA_022615525.1 Woeseiaceae bacterium | reverse complement strand
TACTGGGTGCAGATCTTCGGCAGGTCGAAATGAGAGACGGGTGCCGATAGATTCGCTGTAGGAGCGAGCAGTGCTCGCGACGCGATGACAGGAACCGCACCGGCAAAAATCATGTGCGGATCATCGGCAAGTCGAGTTCGTGTTCGTGTGCGCAGGCGATCGCTACGTCGTACCCCGCATCCGCGTGCCGCATGACACCGCTCGCCGGGTCGTTCCACAATACGCGACTTATGCGTTCATCCGCTTCCCTGCTGCCGTCGCACACGATCACGAGCCCGGCATGCTGCGAATAACCCATGCCGACTCCGCCGCCGTGATGTATCGACACCCAGGTGGCGCCGCTCGCGGTGTTCAATAGCGCATTCAGCAAGGGCCAGTCGGATACCGCATCCGATCCATCCTGCATCGCTTCCGTTTCCCGGTTCGGGCTCGCAACCGACCCGCTGTCGAGATGATCGCGTCCGATAACCACCGGCGCTTTCAGCTCGCCGTTACGCACCATCTCGTTGAACGCGAGCCCGAGCCGGTCGCGCTGGCCGAGCCCCACCCAGCAGATCCGTGCCGGCAATCCCTGGAACTTTATGCGCTGGCGCGCCTTGTCCAGCCAGTTGTGCAAAGGTGCATCGTCAGGAATCAGTTCCTTCACCTTCGCATCGGTGCGGTAAATGTCCTCCGGGTCACCGGACAGGGCCGCCCAGCGAAAGGGGCCTACACCACGGCAGAACAGCGGCCTGACGTACGCCGGGACGAAGCCGGGAAAATCGAAGGCCCTTTTCACGCCCTGGTCGAACGCGACTTGCCGGATGTTGTTGCCGTAGTCGAAAGTCGGCACGCCGCGTTTCTGGAACTCGAGCATGGCCTTCACGTGCGTCGCCATCGACTTCGCGGCAGCGGCCGCGACTTCATCCGGGTCGCTCACTCGTTTTGCTTTCCATTTCTCGACGCTCCAGCCAGCCGGCAGGTAGCCGTTCACCGGATCGTGCGCAGAGGTCTGGTCGGTCAACGCATCTGGACGCACGCGGCGCTTCAGCAATTCCGGAAGTATCTCCGCGGCGTTGCCGAGCAATCCTACGGATACCGGTTTGCGCTCCGCAACCGAGCGCTCCATGATCACCAGCGCATCATCGATATTTTTCGCGCGTGTATCGAGATAGCCGGTCTCGAGGCGCTTGTCGATGCGATCGGACTGGCACTCGATCGCCAGCATCGACGCGCCGGCCATGGTCGCCGCGAGCGGTTGGGCTCCGCCCATACCGCCCAGACCCGCGGTCAGGATCCAGCGCCCGGAGAGATCGCCGGAATAATGTTGCCTGCCCATCTCGACGAAAGTCTCATACGTCCCCTGCACGATGCCCTGGCTGCCGATGTAGATCCACGAGCCCGCCGTCATCTGCCCGTACATCATCAGGCCTTTGCGGTCGAGCTCGCGGAAATGTTCCCAGTTCGCCCAGGCCGGCACCAGGTTGGAATTGGCGATCAGTACGCGCGGCGCATCGCGGTGGGTGCGAAATACACCGACAGGTTTTCCGGACTGCACCAGCAGCGTTTCGTTGTCCTCCAGTTCCTTGAGCGTTCGCACAATCGCATCGAAACACTCCCAGTTGCGCGCCGCTTTCCCGATGCCGCCGTAGACGACAAGGTCCTCGGGACACTCGGCCACTTCGGGATCGAGATTGTTCATGAGCATGCGCAGTGGCGCTTCCGTCAACCAGCTCTTCGCCTGCAATTTTGTGCCGGTCGGTGACTTGATGATTCTTTTTTTCATGGTGCTGGGTTTCGTGCCCGTCGGGGCCTTGATGACTCTCTTTTTCATGGTGCGGGTTCCGGTGTGCTTTTACGAATGCCGGGCGGCGTGTAATGACCAGTCAGCTCGAAGCGGCTGCCGGGATGGTAGAGGCGTGCAAAACTGACCGGCTGGCCGTTCGACCAGGTGCGCCGGATCACGACCAGGCAGGGTTCGCGGTCCCCGAGCTGCAGGTGTTTGCGAATCTCGTCGTTCGGCATGGCGGCGCGAACCTTGTGTTCCGCTTCCTGCAGCGGCGCAATCGCGCTGAGCCAGGCGCTCGGTGTTTGCCGGCAAAAGTCCTGTTGCATGCAATTCGGCGCGAACGACGCAACGACGTAACGTTCCTCGAGCTGAATCGGCACGTCGTTCTCGCGATGTACCAGCAGCAGGTGAAAGACCGAAGCGCCGCGGTCGATGCGCAGGCTCGTGGCAATTTCGTCTGTGGCGCGCTCATTTTTTTGCGTGATCACCGTCGCCGAGTGCCGGTGACGCCGGCGTGCGATCTCGTCGGCGATGTTCCGCACTTCCAGCACGTGCGAGGCAGATTGCAGGTCCGCGACGAAGGTGCCGACACCCGCGACCCGCTCCACGTAGCCTTCGTCGTTCAATTCGCGCAGTGCGCGGTTCGCGGTCATGCGCGACACTCCAGCCGAACCCACCAGCTCGTTTTCCGATGGCACGCGATCGCGCGGTTTCAGTTCACCGCGCGAGATCTGCCCGATGATTTGCTGCTTCAGTTGCTGGTAGCGCGGCAGAGCATTCATTTATTCGGTCCCGGTTTCCTGCAACAGGTCCCGGACCTCCTTGACGTACGCGGCGCGCGCGGACTCGGCATGGCGATGCCGGCCGTCGATCACCTG
>JAKEGN010000387.1 GCA_022615525.1 Woeseiaceae bacterium | reverse complement strand
GGTCGAATCCAGGCGGGCGACATCCTGGTTTCCGACATGACGGACCCGGACTGGGAGCCGGTCATGAAACGTGCCTCGGCCATCGTGACCAACCGGGGTGGACGCACCTGCCATGCCGCCATCATCGCCCGGGAACTCGGGATTCCGGCGGTTGTGGGCTGCGGCGATGCAACCCAGGCCATCCCCGACGGTACCGAGGCGACGGTCAGCTGTGCCGAGGGCGATGAAGGGTTCGTGTATGCGGGTCTGCTCGATTTCGAGCAGACACAGATCGAACTCGATTCCCTGCCCCCGATTCCGGTCAAGATCATGATGAACGTCGGGAATCCCGACAGGGCCTTCGATTTTGCAAATATCCCCAACCACGGCGTCGGACTGGCGCGGCTCGAGTTCATTATCAACCGCATGATCGGCGTGCATCCGAACGCCTTGCTGGGTTATGACGCGCTGGACGACGACACGCGACAGGCCGTCGACGAGCAGATGTCCGGTTACCCGGATCCAGTCAGCTTTTTCGTCGACAAACTGGCGGAGGGCGTAAGTTCCATTGCGGCAGCATTTGCGCCGGAGCCGGTCATCGTCCGCTTTTCTGATTTCAAGTCAAATGAATATGCAAACCTCATCGGCGGCAAACCTTTCGAACCCACTGAAGAGAATCCGATGCTCGGGTTTCGCGGCGCGGCGCGCTACGTGGCGGACAGCTTTCGGCCGTGCTTCGAAATGGAGTGTGCGGCGATTCGCAAGGTACGCGGCGACATGGGCCTCAAAAACGTGCAGGTCATGATTCCTTTCGTTCGATCAGTTGCACAGGCCAGGGACGTGATCGCGCTGCTTGCAGAAAACGGTCTGGAACGCGGCAAGGATGACCTGAAGATCATCATGATGTCGGAACTCCCGACCAACGCACTGCTTGCGGATCAGTATCTCGAATACTTCGACGGCATGTCGATCGGGTCCAATGACATGACCCAGCTTACGTTGGGCCTGGACCGCGATTCCGCACTGGTTGCCGGACTGTTCGATGAGCGGGACGAATCGGTCAAAGCACTGCTTGGCATGACCATCCGGGCGTGCAAGGCACGGGGCAAGTACGTCGGTATCTGCGGCCAGGGGCCGTCGGATCATCCGGACCTTGCACTCTGGTTACTCGAGCAAGGCATAGAAAGCATGTCGTTGAACCCGGACAGCGTCATCGAGACCTGGATGTTTCTCGCCGGCAAGAAGGTCTGACGGCCGCAGCGCGGAAGCGAATCAGAACCGCTCGTATCGTGATTTCCGCTGGAATCTCATGTGCGGCAACAGCAATCCGGCGCCGATGCCGCCCAGCAGTACCAATGCCCCGGTAATGAACCAGTTGCGGTTCGTCTGCCGGGTCAGGGCTTCATTTTCCTGAACGAGCAGTTCAATGCGTGTTTCTGCGTTGTGCAGGTCCTGTCGCAGATCCTTGTTCTGTTCGTCTATCGCGAGCACGTCCGCCGCAGTTTTCTTTATGCGTTCGAGTTCGTCCAGAAGCGATTTGTTGTCGCCCTCGAGTGACGTGATACGGCGAGTCGCATTGTCGTACTCGCTCTTGATGGCCTGCAACTGCGTACCCAGCGATGATCCCTGTGCGGTCGCATTGGTCAGCTCCCCACTCAATTGTTCCAGCTGCTCACGGGCAGCCGGTTCTCCCATCAGGTAGCGGGTCAATACCCAGCCCTCGGTTCCGCCTGCGGTCCGAACGCGCGAGTAGCCGGATTCCTCGTCACGTTCGAGTACCTCGAGCCTCGCCCCGCTGCCAAGCATCCGCACGATGGCGTTGTTTGTCGTCGGTCCGGTTCGAAGCAATACTTCGAATTGGTCGGTGACCCAGGCCGGTTCGGCAGCGGCGGCACCGGACAGCACGAGAGCCAGAACGAAGGGAACGCAGCGCAGGGGGAATCGATATGTCATTGGATATATGCAGATACGGAAAGTCGCCAACTATATGACAAGCATTTTCACCGTACCAGCCAGTGGCCGGGCCCGTGCCTGCTGTCGCAATCCGGCGACGTCTGCCTGCCGCGCGGCAATGATATCCAGGGGCCACAGGCGGCGGACACGATTTGCCGTCACACAATGCTCTGCGCAGGCTTTCGCCACACGAGCAGCTGGTTGTTGGCCGGCATTGCGTATCGACGGAGCTCCGCCATGCCATTCCCGGCAGCCAGACGATTCAGTTCCTGCCGGTCGCGAATCCCCATCGACGATTTTCTCGATCGAAGTCCGGAATCGAAAACGGCATTGCTGTCGCTCGTAAATTGGCCATGCTCGTTGAAAGGTCCGTACAGGCAGAATATTCCGCCCGGACGCAATAGCCTGGACACATCGCAAAACATCCTCCCGACTTCGGCGATACTCATGATGTGTGCCGTATTCGCCGAGAACACGGCGTCGAATGTGTCCGTGATCGCCACGACGCCGCCGGCTGCATACTCGATCGGCGGCCTGACGTTCGGCAAGTCCGCGGATTTCATCCACGCAAGAATGCCGTCGTGATTTTCCGCCAGTTCACTCGTGTGCCAAACGAGCCATGGCATGGCCGCGGCAAAGTGCACCGCGTGCTGACCTGTGCCGGATCCGATCTCGAACACCGATTTGCAATCCCGAAGTTCGAATTGCAGGGCGGCCAGTATTGCATCCCTGTTTCGCGCGGTAGCAGGCGCATCGGGGAGCGCATTCATGCCGGCTGTCGGATCACGTCCTGGTTGAACAGCATCGAGCGATAATGTGCGAGTTCCGCAATCGAATCCCGAATATCGGACAAGGCGCGGTGTGTTGACTCTTTGCGGAATGCGACTGCGACCGCCGGGGCCCAGCGCTCGGCGAGTATTTTCACGCTGGTGACATCGAGGTTTCGGTAGTGAAAAAACGCCTCCAGCTCCGGCATTTGCCGTGCCAGGAAACGGCGGTCCTGGCAGATGCTGTTGCCGCACATGGGCGAAGCGCCCTTGTCGACATGGCCCTGCAGGAAGCGCAAGGTCTGCGCTTCGGCCTCGGCCATTGAGACAGTGCTGGCCAGTACGCGTGCAGTCAGGCCGGATGCACCGTGCTGTCTGGTATTCCACTCATCCATGGATGACATGGTGAATTCGGATTGGCGAATGGCGATCACCGGTCCCTCTGCAATTTCGTTGAGATGCTGATCGGTTACGATGGTCGCTATCTCGATGATCTGGTCCGTCGCGGTATTCAACCCGGTCATCTCCAGGTCTATCCAGATAAGGTTCGTGGATGTTGTCGCTTCCGAATTCCGGGCTGTTGCTGCCATCGTTATCTTTTCATCCCCGCATCGAGTCGCTGGCTCACATCGGCTAGTGTACCAGCGGTGCCAGATGCATGGCGTCAGGTTTGTAGTCATACTGGTGGCCGGGGACTCGAGTAAAGTATCGCTGACATGACGGTCGAGGTCGAACAACAGGCAATCGTCACGGCCACGTTCAGTCGCCGCATGACAGTGCAACTGGTGCAGAACGGCAGTGCTGGCGCGCGGATCAAGGGAAAACGACTGCGACCGGTTTGCGGCGATCGCGTCATCGTTCGGCCCATACCGAACGAAGCTGACTGGCTCATTACGGAAGTGCTGTCACGGAATAATGAGCTGACGCGACCGGACAGCCGCGGCCAGGTCGAAGTGCTGGCGGCAAACCTGACATTGCTCTGCGTCGTCGTATCCGAAACACCTGAGCCGGACTGGTTCATTGTCGACCGCTACCTGTGTGCGGCGGAACTGATGCGGGTTGCGGCCGCGGTGGTATTCAACAAGTCCGACATCATCCGGACGCGGGCCGCACGGCAGGTGGAACTCGCCGCGTTCGGGAAAATCGGCTACCCGACCCTGTTCTGCAGCGCAGCAACCGGTGAGAACCTGGACGAGCTGCAGCGGTTGTTGACCGGCCAGACGGCAATCATCGTCGGCCAGTCCGGCGTCGGCAAATCAAGCCTGATCAATTGCCTTATCGGCGACGCCGGGCAAAAAATTGCAGACTTGTCCGAGGCCAGCGGTGAGGGTAAGCACACCACGGTCAATTCCGTGATGCTTGCATTGCCGGTCGGCGGCACCGTCATCGACTCGCCCGGGGTGCGCGACTATGCGCCCGCGGCCTCGACACCTGCCGACGTGCTGTTCGGGTTCCGCGAGATTGCCCGTAGCGGGCAGTTCTGCAAGTTCGCCAACTGCCAGCATCTCAGGGAGCCGTCCTGCGCGGTCCAGGCCGCGGTCAGCGCAGGCGACATCGACGCGAGGCGCTACGAGAGTTACCGGCGACTGATGAACCTGAGCCGGCGGCTCGCCGAAAAACGCGGTACCGCCCAGCAGCGCGCAGGTGCGGTACGGCGGGACCGGTGATCGGCCGATCTTGCCCTACCCCGGCGGCCAGGCGAAGTTGCGCCCGCCCAGCAGGTGCAGGTGCAGGTGAAACACGGATTGCCCGGCGGCCTTGTTGCAGTTCATGGTCACGCGGTAACCCGCGGAATCCGTCCCTTCCTGCCTGGCAATATCACGGGCCGCGGTCACGAGCCGTCCGACAAGTTCGGCATCACTGTCGTCCAGATCGTTGATGGTGGCGATGTGCCGTCGAGGAATGATAAGGATGTGGCTCGGCGCCTGCGGATTGATGTCGCGGAAAGCCAGCACGTCTTCCGAGTCATAGACGATGTTTGCAGGAATCTTGCCGCTGGCGAACTTGCAAAACAGGCAATCCGGATCATTCATCTCGATAACCTTCTGTCTCGTGCCGGCATCAGCCGACGATGCGGCGTCCGAAAAACGCGTGCGACAATGTACCACCATCGACGTATTCGAGTTCGCCGCCAAGCGGCACGCCATGCGCAAT
>JAKEGN010000386.1 GCA_022615525.1 Woeseiaceae bacterium | reverse complement strand
GGCCTGCCTGATTGGCGGCGGGCCTGGGGCGGTCCACTCATTCAGGTCCGGCTGCGCAGCAGTCCGGAAGATTTCCAGGTAACGGAACGACTGGCCTTCGAGTTTACCGGCGACGGCGAGCACGACGTACTCTGGATCGAGAAATCCGCCGCAAACACGGTCTGGGTGGCGCGCAACCTGGCGAAGTACGCCGGTGTCGCGCTGCGTGATGTCGGCTATGCCGGCCTGAAAGACCGCAACGCCGTTACCCGCCAGTGGTATAGCGTCCGGCGTCCCACCGCCGCCGGAACCAACTGGCCGGCAATGCACATGCCTGGCGTCAGATTGCTGGCAAGTTCGCGAAATCAGCGCAAGCTGCGACCGGGTGCCCATGCCGGCAACGAATTTCGAATCGCGCTGCGTGGAGTGAGTGCAATCGATCCGCCTTTGCTGACCTTGCTCAAGCGCTGCCGCAACTTCGGCGTGCCGAATTATTTCGGCGAGCAGCGCTTCGGCCTGGACGGTAACAATATTGGCCTGGCGCGCGCATTTTTCGCCGGCAAGAGACTCAAGCGCGAGGACCGCAGCATGGCCATCTCGGCCGCGCGGTCCTTGCTGTTCAACCGCCTGCTCGAGTTCAGGGTATCGGCCGGTACGTGGAACAGCTTGCAGCCCGGCGATTTCGCCAGCCTCGATGGCAGCGGCAGCCTTTTCGCAGTCGACGAGCCGGACCAAACCCTGCTCGAGCGTTGCCGGTCCCTCGATATTCACCCTACCGCGGTGTTGTGGGGCAGAGTCGTCAAAGGGAGCACGGTTACACGCCCGGCATGTGAAGACGCTGTCGCAAAGGAGTATCCCGACCTGGCTGCCGGGCTCGAATTGCACGCCGAGCAGTCCCGCCGCGCGTTGCGCCTGGCAGTGCGCGATTTCAGCTGGTCACTCGACAATGACGTGTTGTGGCTGGAGTTCTTCCTGGCGCGTGGCGGGTTTGCAACCGCCGTACTGCGCGAAATCGCGACCTACTGAGTTCGGGGACAGTTACCGAATTCAACGGGCGCTGGTGTGTCCGTTGACGAAACATCGCAAGAATTCGGTAACTGTCCCCGAACTCACTGCCCCCGAACTCGTGTGTCCAGCAGCACGTAGACCGCCCCGGTTCCACCGTCAACCTGGCGCGCCGAAACGAAGGCAAGCACCTGGTCCCAGGTACGCAAAGTCGCATCGACCTTGCGCTTCAGGACCGGGCCGCGCGTCCCGGAACCGAGGCCCTTGCCGTGCACGATGCGCACGCAGCGGTAGCCTCGCAGGCAGCATTCATTGACAAACTCCCGCAACGCGATGCCCGCATCCGCCGCCGTCATGCCGTGCAAGTCCAGCTCGGCCTGTACGCTGAATCTCCCCCGGGCAAGCTTGCGAAAGGTTCGACGGCTGATCACCGGGCGCTGAAACCGCAAGCCCTCGCCGCTCCCTATCTCCGCGTCCGGGCCAACATCAGTCAGGCTCTCCCGCAATACCTCGCGCTCATCCTGACGGCGCGATCGTGCGCGGACGGTGCTGCGGAGCGGCGTCGTTGCGCGTGGTTCCTGACGCAACGGCCGGGCGTCTGCCATCAGCCGCCGGAAGAATCCGGAATCGTCGTTGTCGTCGCCGGCAGTCTTTGCTTTGCTGGCACGCTTTTTCGCCATGGGGATTTGTTGCTATGGTGGACGCGGGACATTGAGTATAGTGAGCGCGGCCCGCAGGGCCAATTCCAACCACGCAGGGCTGGCGCTAGCGCCGGCATTCCCCGATCAAAGAACGCATACAGTGAAGATTCTGGTTAGCAACGACGACGGATACCTTGCCAGGGGTATCAATGTCCTTGCCGAGGCACTTTCCGCTATCGCCGAAATCGTGGTGGTCGCTCCCGACAGGAATCACAGCGGTGCAAGCAACTCGCTGACCCTGCATTCGCCGCTGCGCATACACCGGGTCACGGAGAATCGGTTTTTTGTCAACGGTACGCCGTCGGACTGCGTGCATCTCGCCCTGTCCGGTTATCTCGATTTCGAACCCGACATCGTCGTATCCGGTATCAATCACGGCGCCAACCTTGGCGACGATGTGATTTATTCGGGTACCGTTGCAGCGGCAATGGAAGGACGATTTCTCGGCCTGCCGGCCATCGCGGTATCGCTGGTGGGCAACCGGGCCACGCACTTCGATACGGCGGCGCGCATCGCATGTGACCTCGTACGCCGGCTGGAGACGAACAAATTGCCGGGTGAGATCATGCTGAACGTCAACGTACCGGACCGGCCGTACGAGGAATTGACCGGCATATTGGCTACCCGCCTCGGGTTCCGCCACAAGTCGGAACCGCTGATCAAGACCAAGGATCCGCAGGGCAAGACCATCTACTGGATAGGCCCGGCAGGACCTGGCCAGGATGCCGGTCCTGGCACGGACTTTGCGGCGCTCGAGGCGGGCGCGGTTGCGATTACACCGCTCAAGGTCGACCTGACCCGGCACGAGGCGATCACGGGACTTGCCGGCTGGCTCAAGGCATGATGCGAAACGAGCGCGGCATCCAGGGCATCGGCATGACCTCCGCACGCACCCGTGACCGGCTGGTGCAGAGGTTACGCGAGCAGGGCATACGATCGACCGCAGTTCTCGAGCAGATACGCAACGTGCCCCGCCACCTGTTTGTCGACGAGGCGCTGGCCAGCCGTGCGTACGAGGACACGGCGCTGCCGATCGGACTCGGTCAAACCATCAGCCAGCCCTATATCGTGGCGCGCATGACCGAGGCTCTGCTGGAAGGGTTCTCCGGTACGCGTGTGCTGGAGATCGGAACGGGCTGCGGTTACCAGACGGCCGTGCTGGCGCCGCTGGTGCGCGAGGTCTACTCGGTCGAGCGCATCCCGGAACTGCTGAAAAAGACGCGGCAGAGGCTGAGGGACCTGGACATCTACAATGTACGCCTGCGCCAGGGAGACGGCTGGGAAGGCTGGCGCAAGTATGCGCCATACGACGGCATCATCGTAACCGCCGCGGCGAGTGAAATTCCCGCGAGCCTGCTCGATCAGCTGGCACCGGGCGGCCGGCTGATCATGCCGGTCGGACCGAGTGGCCGGCAGGAATTGCTTCGGGTCACTGAACACGATGGCGTACTGCAAAGGGAATCGCTGGGTGCGGTAAGCTTCGTGCCATTGGTAAAGGGAAGTTAGTCATATAAAACAATGATATATTGGATAATCTTCGACTCCGTGCACGATGGCCGGACAGCAGGGGTGCGCCGACATGCGGTTGTTTGAACCGTTGTACAAGCGCGTACTGAAATGGTCCGCGCACCCGCACGCAGAGCGATATCTCGCGGGCTTAAGTTTTGCCGAGTCCTCTTTTTTTCCGATACCCCCGGACGTCATGCTCGCGCCCATGTGCCTCGCCGAGCGCAGCAAGGCCTGGCGCTTTGCGACCACGACCACCGTGGCGTCCGTCCTCGGCGGCATGGCCGGATACGCCATCGGCTATTTCCTGATCGAGGCGGTAGAACCCTTGCTGCACTCGAGCGGTTCCTACGAAACCTACGTTCGGGTACAGGAATGGTTTGCCGTGTGGGGTGTCTGGGCGGTGTTTGTCGCGGGCTTCTCGCCGATTCCTTACAAGATCTTCACCATCGCGGCCGGTGCGACAGTACTGACCTTTCCCGGCTTCGTGATTGCATCGGCCATAGGCAGGGGCGCACGCTTTTTCTTCGTGGCCGGGCTGATCGTGGCAGGCGGCGAGCGTATGGCGGACGGTTTGCAGCGCCATGTCGAGCGCATCGGATGGGCCGTGGTCGCGCTCGCAATCCTGCTCGGTGCCTATTTCATGTTGCGCCAATGAATGGTGGCCGACTGCGCGCTTCGTTCCTGATCCTGGCCGCGACCGGCTTGCTGCTCGGCGGCTGCGGTCCGAAAACGCGTTGGGACCATACACCGAGGGACGAGCACGTCGTGCGCAGCGGCGAGACCTTGTATGCGATCGCCTGGCGATACGGCAAGGATCCCGGCCTGCTGGCTCGCTGGAACGGCATCGAGGATCCGTCGCGCATCTACCCGGGGCAGGTGATCCGGCTGACTGCACCTCCGGGTATGTCAGGCGCGACGGCCGCGCCGGCAGCTTCGTCGTCGACGACTCCGTCACAAAACGACACGCGCCGCGAATTACCACCCATCCCCACGCAGCCACCGCCGAACTGGGTCTGGCCGGTCACTGGCCAGGTCGTTGTCGAATTCGGCGATCGACCCGGCACCGGCACCGGGCTGCTGATCGGCGGGCGCCTTGGCGATCCGATACAGGCAGCGGCACCGGGGCGTGTGGTCTACGCAGGCGACGGTCTGATCGGTTACGGCAAACTCATCATCCTGAAACACAACGACACGTACCTCAGCGCCTACGGCCACAACGCGTCGCTGCTGGTCCGGGAGGGTGAGACCATCGCCAGGGGACAACGGATCGCGACCATGGGCGAGGGGCCGGGCCGCGAACCGCGGCTGCATTTCGAAATCCGGAAAAACGGCGAACCGGTCAACCCGCGACAATACTTGCCGGCACGCTAGTGTCCTGTCCGATTAATTCGTTTAATAACACTATTGACGGATTCAACGATCTCATCGGCGGACTTCGTCCATTTGAAAGGATGTGGGTCTTCATTGTAAATCTAAAGATACTGGCGAATGGCTTTTTCGAGCGCGGGTACTGAGCGGTGTGTTCCCCTGCGCAGTTGCTGCTCGGTGAGCGCGGCGAAGAAACGTTCCACCAGATTGAGCCAGGAACTGTACGTTGGTGTGAAGTGACAGTGGAACCGGGGATGGCGCATCAGCCAGTTTTTGACTTTGGGTGTCTTATGGGTGCCGTAGTTATCCAGGATCATGTGGATGTCGAGATCGGTGGGCACAGAGGCATCGACATGCCGCAGAAAACTGATGAACTCGGCACTTCGGTGTCGGCGCTTGAGCTTGCCGATAACTTCACCGGTAGCAAGGTCCAGTGCGGCAAACAAGGTGGTGGTGCCATAGCGACGATAGTCGTGAGTATGGGTCTCGGGCAGGCCGTAGTGCATCGGCAGCGACGGCTGGGTACGGTCCAGTGCCTGGATCTGACTCTTCTCATCCACGCACAGCACCAGCGCTTTGTCCGGTGGATTCGGCGGAGAGTGCGTGCTCCGGCCGAAACCCTGGTCGCGCTGTTTCAGCACGGCAGTCGGGGGGAGGCCTGTGGCGGGAATTAAGCGGACCGCAGGGAGCCATCCCGTCACGGGTCTCCCCCCGGCTGCCGTGCCCTGCTCGGTCGCCAAATAAAGCCGGCACATTTTTAAATAAACCCGGCACCTTTTTCGCGGTGACTGTCCTGCGCTCAATTATGGGACTGCAGCGCTGTCCCGCCCTTTTCAACAACCTGCCGGTTCCGCCGGCGTGCCGATCCCGGTTCGCAGGATTGTTTACGCGCGGTCAGCGGATTTTGATGATAGCGGCGAGCCTGCGAGCGTCGCTCAGCAGAATGTTGTAGGTGCGGCAGGCAGCCGGCGTATCCATGGTCTCCAGTCCTATGCCGCGGCGCGCCAGCGCGAATACCAGATCACGCGGTGCAAAGACAGGTTGCCAGCCGGTACCGAGAATAATCAGTTCCGGGTCGCCACTGAGCAGCGGTTGCAGATGTACTTCGTGAAGGCTTGCAAGATCCGGCAGGTCGAAACTCCCGATTACGCCATCGGCGCTGACAAAGACATCCGTATCAAAAGTCCGGTCGCCGAAATGAATCAGCCCGGGCTCAACCTTCCGGATCGACAATGCCGATATCTGATCCCTGCTGAATTTCATGCGCGAAATCGATTGAATGTGTTGATGCGTCTGCGAATTGCGGCAGTTACTATAGAAAAAACCGGGGTGTACCGAGTTTGCGTCAGAGTCCGCCAGAACGCCATACGATAATCGTCATTCCGGCGGGTGCTGCGGCGGCGGACGCGCAGTTCCATGGGCATCGCTGGATGTACCGCGGTGTATGGTCGCGCAGCCCTCATGGTAACGACGCGTTCCACGCAGTGCTCGACGAACTCGGAGCGCCGACACCCGCACAGGGCCTCGCAGCATTGCGCTGGTGGGGGCAGACGGGGGCGCGACCGACCGGCTGGGTGAGCGCGGCCGATCCGGTGTACCTGGAAGCCAGGCTGGATCACCTGCGATTGCACCCGCTGGACGCGACTTTGCTGGGCCGCGACGAGCGGGAGGAACTTTTCGCTTACCTGCAGGAAAAACTCGGCGATACCGACCGTCGCTTCGCACTGGTCGGCGGTTTCGGTTACCTGCTGGCGGAGCGTGCGTTTGCGACAGCAGACTGTCCGGCCGAGGGAGTGGATTCGACCGAACCAGAGGCTACGCTGCCAGCGGCCGGCTCGTCGTCCGAACACGACCGCCTGGTCGGCGAGCTGCAATTGCTGCTGCACGAGGCACCGATGAATCGACGCCGTGAGGAACAGGGATACGCTCCGGTCAATTCAATCTGG
>JAKEGN010000385.1 GCA_022615525.1 Woeseiaceae bacterium | reverse complement strand
TGGTGGGCAATCGACCCGCGTCATGGAGGAACTCGAGATGGTCGAAGGCGAGATCAGCGAGCGTTCCTTCAACTTTCTCAATCAATGCCCCAATACGCAGGATGTCTATTATTGGGGCGAGGACGTGTGCGTCGCGGAGGACAGCGATAGCGCCCTCGACGAACCGCCGTTCGAGAATCACTTCGACTGCGAAGCGATCGGGATGGCTTTCGGCGGCGGTGCCTGGCGGGCCGGCTTAGACGGCGCCGAACCGGGACTCCTGTTTCCCGGTGGCGCATTTCTGCTCGGCGCCCGCTACTTCCAGGAACTGGCCGGGAATGCCCTGGACTGGGCCACGAACGAAGCGATGGGGCTGACGGTCAACGATCCGGCCAACGGACAGTTCGAAGACTGCGTCCTCGTACTGGACCGGAACCTGCTGGAAGACCCGAAAAGCAAAGAGGCGGATGAAAAGGTCTACTGCCCGGACATCGGCATCGTGCGCGACGAAGAGCTGGAACTGACAAGCTGCACTGATGCGAGCGGAGACTGCGCTCAATAGGCTGGGCTACGGTGCCGGCTACGGTGCCGGCACCGTCAGCGGCACCGTCAGAGCTGCTGTTCGATCCTGTGTAATACGCGATAGCAGGGCAGTACCTGCGCGACCGACGCGTTCGGCTCGCGCTTATCCCGGATAGCGGCAACGAATTCCCGGTCCTGTAACTCGATGCCGTTCATCGATACATCGACTTTGGACACGTCGATCGGTTTCTCGCGGCCATCGACCAGGTCGTCATAACGCGCGATGCAGGTCCCGTTGTCGCAGATATACCGGAAGAACGTACCGAGCGGTCCGTCGTTGTTGAAGGACAGGGACAGGGTGCAGATCTTGCCGCGCGTCGTTTTCATCTGGATCGACATGTCCATTGCAATGCCCAGTTCCGGATGCAGCGGGCCCTGCAGTGCGTTGACCGCGACGATGTCCTCACCGGTCTGGTACTGGAACAGGTCTACCGTATGCGCCGCGTGATGCCACAAAAGGTGATCCGTCCACGAGCGCGGCTGGCCCAGCGCGTTCATGTTGCTGCGGCGGAAGAAATAGGTTTGCACGTCCATCTGCTGGATGCTGAGTTCCCCGGCGACGATCTTCCTGTGCAGGTACTGGTGAGAAGGATTGAAGCGGCGCGTATGGCCGACCATGCACACGAGGCCCGTCTCCTTCTGCACGCGGTTCACGGCCTCCGCATCGGCCAGCGAATCCGCGAGCGGAATTTCCACCTGGACATGTACCCCGGCCCGCATGCACTCGATGGCCTGCGCCGCATGTATCTGGGTCGGCGTGCACAGTATGGCCGCGTCCACGCCTTTCACCGCGAGCGCTTCGCCGAGTTCGGTAAACGTGTTGGGTATGCCGTACCTCTCCGCGGTAGCCCGGGTCGGCTCGAGCTGCCGCCCGACCACGGCTACCACTTCGACACCCTTGATGTTTCGCAGTGCATCGAGATGCTTGATACCGAAAGCCCCGGCACCGGCCACAATGATTTTCATACTCTTGCTCCGGCTTCGTTCGTCAGTCGCTGTTCTCGTAAATGACATGGCCCACGGCCGTATTCGACGCCGGCACATGGTAGAAGCGATGCACTTCCTTTGCGTCGGGATTCAGTGCACCGCGCATGATCAGCCACATCACCAGTTCTATGCCTTCCGAACCCGCCTCTCGCACGTAATCTATGTGCGGCATCTTCGCGAGCCCCTCCGCATCGTTGCGCAGCCGGTCGAGAAAGCGCTGGTCGAACTCTCGGTTGATCAGCCCGGCGCGCGCCCCTTGCAGCTGGTGACTCATGCCGCCGGTTCCCCAGACCTGCACGTTCAGGTCCCGGTCGAAGGACTGGATCGCTTTGCGGATCGATTTACCGAGGTTGTAACAGCGTTGCCCGGATGGCGGCGGATAAACGACGACGTTGACCGCAAACGGAATCACGCGGCATGGCCATTCTCCGACCTGACCGAACATGAGCGACAGCGGAACGGTCAGTCCGTGATCGACCGTCATTTCGTTGATAATCGTGAGATCGAAATCGTCCTGGATGACGGATTGCGCGATGTGCCAGCCGAGTTCCGGATAACCCCTGACGACCGGCACGGGACGCGGCCCCCAGCCCTCGTCGGATGGTTGGAACTCCTCGGCGCAACCGATCGCAAAAGTCGGAATGATTTTCATGTCGAAGGCGCAGGCGTGATCGTTGTAAACCAGCAGGATCACGTCGGGCTTCTGCCGCTTCATCCACTTCTTCGAGAATTCATAGCCGGCGAAAAGCGGCTTCCAGTAGTCTTCGCCGGTCTTGCCGAGGTCGATCGCCGCGCCGATCGCCGGCACGTGGGACGTCGTAACCCCTGCCGTGATTCTAGCCACCCTTCCGTTCTCCCTTGTAGCGATTGCCCTCCGGCGAACGGCCGCCTGACAGCATCATGTTTCGGTAGTCCTCGCGCGAAAGCCCGGTCATGGATGCGGCCGCGTACTCGAAAGACTGGCCGTCCGTCGAGAAAAGTTTCGCGAGAAAATAGATGTTTCCGCCGGCGGCAATCATTCGATTGTAATCGCGCGCCAGCACAGCCTCTTTTTGTTCCGTGCTCATCGGCCATTCGTCGAGATAGGCCCGCTCGTTGGCCTTGAAGCGCTGCCGGTTCTCGGCCTTCATCAGCGACATGCAAAACTGGTTCAGGTGATAGCCGCGCCGCGCCATGTCGGCATCAAATACCGTCGTGCCGGGTACGTCGGCGTAGGGTTTTACCAGGGCCATTATTTTCTTTCCTCCGGCCAGTACAGCCGCATTGGGTTGTCGACCAGTAACTTGCGTTGCGCTTCCATCGAAACCGCGATTTGGGGTATGAAATCCACCAGTACTCCGTCGTCCGGCATGTGCGATTTCATGTTCGGGTGCGGCCAGTCCGTGCCCCACAATACGCGATCCGGGAACTCCTCCACGACCCGGCGCGCGAAAGGTACAACATCGGTATAGTGCGGCGGGCCGGATTTCGACAGGCGTTCCGGGCACGACACCTTCGACCAGATATTGCCGTTCTCGCGCAGCAGCCGAAGGAACAGGCCGAATTCGGGCCCGTCCGGATCCCTGCTTACATCGGGCCGTCCCATGTGATCGACCACCACGGTCACCGGCAGCGTGCTGAAAAACTCATAGTGCTCCGGCAGTTCCTCCGCCTCGAAATAAATGACCACGTGCCATCCCAGCGCGGCCACGCGCTTTGCGATTCCGGACAGTGTATCGCGCGGCAGCGCATCGACAAGGCGCCTGACGAAGTTGAAGCGCACGCCGCGCACCCCGGCCGCATCGAGGCCGCGCAATTCGTCGTCGGTGATCGACGCGCGTACCGTGGCCACTCCCCGCGCAAGCCCGTCGGCATCGGCAAGCGCATCGACCAGCGCGCTGTTGTCCGCGCCGTGGCAGGTCGCCTGCACGATGACGTTGCGTTCGAAGCCGAGGAAATCGCGGAGTTTCCACAGCGATTCCTTCGGTGCATCGCAGGGCGTGTACTTGCGCTCCGGGGCGAAGGGAAATCGGTGCGCCGGTCCGAACACGTGGCAATGCGCATCGACAGCGTGTGCCGGCACCCTGAACGTCGGGCGCGTCGGATCCCGATCGAAGGGCAGCCAGTCCGGATCGACGACAAAGCGGCTCATCGCCCCTGCGCCTTCAAGATCGCATCGAGGCGCGGGTAGACACGGCGGATGTTGCCCGAATACACCTTGATCAGGTCGTCTTCGGCGAGGTTCAGCCCGTCGACGTAGCGTTTGGTGTCATCGAAATAGTGGCCGGTTTGCGGATCGACGCCGCGTACGGCGCCGACCATTTCGGAACCGAACAGGATATTATCGATGCTGATGACTTCGAACAGCAGGTCGATGCCCGGCTGGTGATAGACACAGGTGTCGAAGTACACGTTGCGCATGACGTGTTCGGCGAGCGGAGGTCGCTTCAGCATGTCCGCGAGCCCGCGGTACCGTCCCCAGTGATAGGGCACGGCGCCGCCGCCGTGCGGAATGACGAAGCGCAGGTTCGGGAAATCGCGGAACAGGTCGCCCTCGATGAACTGCATGAAAGCAGT
>JAKEGN010000384.1 GCA_022615525.1 Woeseiaceae bacterium | reverse complement strand
GAAAATGAACCAGAACATGCCCATCCGAAACGACATGTCGACCTGCTGGTTGTACTTGCCGCTGACGCTTTCGGAGATGACGTTGCCGAACCAGCCGAACAGCATGAACACCAGTACGCCCAGGCCCGCCAGCATCACCCAGAAGCCCGGTTCCGCGCCGTTCAGCCAGGTCGATACGCCGACCATGAGGAGCAAAAGGGCCACGGAACCAACCACCGGCCAGTGACTTTGTTGCGGAACGTAGTAGTGATTTTCAGCTTGTGCCATGGCGGTTCCGTAAGCGGTCTAGTGGATTGAATGCCTTTCGTGCGCCGTTTCGTGCGACAAATCGGCGGAGGCGTCCGAAACCCTCTCGGTATCGAAGAAGGTGTAGGACAGGGTTATGGTATCGATGTGCGCGGGCAGATCGGAATCGACGATGAAACGCACCGGCATCTGTTTCACTTCGCCCGCGGCGAATTCCTGGGTCGTGAAACAGAAACACTCGAGCTTCTTGAAGTACTTCGCGGCCTGCTGCGGCGCCACGCTCGGCACCGCCTGGGCGATCTTGCTGCGGTTCGCGAGATTTTTCGCAACAAACGTTGTGTCGTAGAGCGCCCCGGGCGTGATCTCCATGCCATCGCTCCCGGCATGAAACTCCCAGGGGGCGTATGCGTTCACCGCGGTGACAAACTCCAGTTTCACCGAGCGGCCTTGGTCCGGAGCCTCGGCTACGACGGCCGCGGTCTGGTTGGTCTTGCCTCCGAGCCCGGTGATTTCGCAAAAGACGCTGTACAGCGGCGGCAGTACCAGGAAGCCGAAGCCGAACATGCCGAGGGCCATCGCGAGCAGCCGCAACGCCAGCGAGTTTGCACCTGGCATCCTGTTTTTTTCCTCGTCGGGACTCATGGCATGAACCCGCAATCAGGCTCGCAAAACGCCGAGCAGGATGAAACCGAGATAGAACAGCAGCGCAATCGCCGCGAGAACGAGCGCGGTGCGTCGAATCTGGCCGCTGCTGTTTGCGTTCACGAGAACGCCGCTCCGGCACCGACGTGAGGTGGTTGTGTAAAGGTGTGGTACGGCGCCGGGGAGGGCACGGTCCACTCCAGGCCCTTCGGGTTCTCCCATACCGTATCGCTGGCCCTGGATCCGCGTTTTCTAACGCACTGCACGACGATGTAGACGAACAACAGCTGCGAGATACCGAAGCCGATCGCACCGATGCTGGCGATGGAATTGAAATCGGTGAACTGCGTCGAGTAATCCGGAATGCGCCGCGGCATGCCTGCAAGCCCGAGGAAGTGCATCGGGAAGAAGGTGACATTGACGAAAATTGTGGACAGCCAGAAATGCACCTGCCCGAGTTTCTCGTTGTACATGTGGCCGGTCCATTTCGGCAGCCAGTAGTAAACGGCGGCCATGATGCCGAAGATTGAGCCTGGCACCAGCACGTAATGGAAATGCGCGACCACAAAATAGGAATCGTGGTACTGGATGTCCGAGGAGACCACGGCGAGCATCAGGCCGGAAAATCCGCCGATGGTGAACAGGAACAGGAACGCGAGCGAGAACAGCATCGGCGTCTCGAAGGTCATCGCGCCCTTCCACATGGTGGCGGTCCAGTTGAAGACTTTCACACCGGTCGGTACCGCAATCAGCATCGTGGCGAACATGAAAAACAGCTGGCCGGTCAGTGGCATGCCAACCGTGAACATGTGGTGCGCCCACACGATGAAGGAGAGGAATGCAATGCTCGACGCGGCGTACACCATGGAGTCGTGCCCGAACAGCGGCTTGCGGGCAAACGTCGGGATGATCTCCGAGACCACGCCGAACGCCGGCAGGATCATGATGTAGACCTCGGGATGACCGAAGAACCAGAAAATGTGCTGGAACATCACGGGATCGCCGCCGCCCGCCGCGAGGAAAAAGCTGGTGCCGAAGAACTGGTCGGTCAGCAACATCGTCACGGCCCCCGCAAGTACCGGCATCACGGCGATCAGCAGGTAAGCCGTGATCAGCCAGGTCCAGACGAACATCGGCATCTTCAGCAGCGACATCTCGGGAGTGCGCATGTTGATGATGGTGACGATGACATTGATGGCTCCCATGATCGACGACAAGCCCATGAGGTGCACGGAGAAGATCAGGAACGGAAACGCATCGCCGGTCTGCAGGACCAGCGGTGGGTACATGGTCCAGCCGCCGGCCGGCGCGCCACCCGGCATGAAGAGGGTCGACATGAGGATGCTGAATGCTGCAGGCAGTATCCAGAACGACCAGTTGTTCATGCGCGGCAGGGCCATGTCCGGGGCGCCGATCATCATCGGTATCATCCAGTTGGCGAGCCCGACAAACGCCGGCATCACTGCACCGAAGACCATGATGAGCGCGTGCATCGTGGTCATCTGGTTGAACACGTTCGGCGCGACAAACTGCAGGCCGGGGGTAAACAGTTCGGAACGAATCACCAGCGCCATGGTTCCGCCGATGAAGAACATGAGGCCGCTGAACACCAGGTACATCGTGCCGATGTCCTTGTGATTGGTCGCGTACAGCCAGCGCCGCCAACCCTTGGCCGGGCCGTGATGGTCGTGACCGTGGTCCTGTCCGCGGTCCTTTCCGTGTCCGTGAGCGTCCGTTACCGCACTAACCATTTTCTGTTTCTCCGTCAGCGGCTCGCGCAATTACCAGCGCGCCCGCCAGGTACTGAATTCAATTTGCCGATGCCAGCTTCGCAGCGGCATCTTTTTCCGAGGCGAGCCAGGCAACGAAAGCCTCCGGTTCGACGACCTCCACCACGATCGGCATGTAGCCGTGATCCATGCCGCACAATTCCGCGCACTGGCCGCGAAACACGCCGGTTTCGATCGCGCGGAAAAACGTTTCGTTGAAGAACCCGGGAATCGCATCTTTCTTGATCGCGAGATCCGGCACCCACCACGCATGCAGGACGTCGTTGGAGGTCAGCAGGATCCGTACCTTCGCGCCTTTCGGCACGACCAGCGGCCGGTCCACGTCGAGCAGGTAATTGTCGACCGTGAACGGATCGATTCCGGAATTCTTGCGCCGGGCATCGGCGCTTGCACGCGCCAGCGTGCTGTAGAAAGCGACATCCTCACCCTGGTAAGCGTAGTGCCATTTCCACTGGTAGCCGGTGACGATGACCGTGAGGTCGGGCTTGCGGCTGTCTTCGAGCTTGATCAGGGTCTCGGCAGCGGGCACGGCCATCAACAGGAGAATGATGATAGGAATGACCGTCCAGATGACCTCGGCGGTCATGCTGTGGGAAAACTTTGCCGGCTCGACGCCGCGGGATTTGCGATGCCGGATGAGCGACCAGATCATGGCGCCGAAAACCACGACGGCAATGGCGCAGCACCAGTAGAAAACCTGCATATGCAGGTCGTGGGTCTCGGCACTGAGCTCGGTCACCCCGCGCGGCATGTTGATCGCCCAGTCAGCGCTGGCGCTGGCGGCGGCAAGCAGCCCGGCAGCGCCGAGACAGGTTCTTCGAATCATTGACTATTCACCCTGCGGTCGTGTGCGCCGCAATACAGTATCTTCCCGGCCGTCGCCTTCCACCGGCAATATGTACTCGACGCAGTATCGTCGACCGCGACCGCGGCGACCACTGCGTGCTACGGCCATCAGGGCTGAAGCGACAGAACACTCCGGGGTGGCAGTCAGGCTTCGAGAGCCTCGGATACGGGGAGCCGGCCAAAAAAGCCTGCGAAGTGTACTGAAAGCCTCGCGGCCATGCAAACCCGGCGGAAGCTGGCGCGAGCCGAAAAGATCATGGAAAACAGTACATTATCCGAAAGCCCGGAGACTCGCGGCAGCACGCGGGCGATCAGCGCCGCCGTCTGGCTATGTTGCCCGCATCGAAACGAAATTCGCCGGCGACCGGCGGTGGACCGCCGCCCCAGGCGTGGCCGTAAACCAGTTCGACAGAAAGGCTGAGCGGCTGTCCCATTACTTGGCCGGCGAGGCGATCGCGGAAACCTCGAAACCGCGCTTTCCCGGCGAGCGCCCGTTCACGCGACAGCAGGCTGTTTCCGGCGCCCGTCCGGCGCAGATCGGCGAGCAGCCTGTCAGCGTCACGGTACTGCAGCGACAGCACATCGACATCCAGTACCGGGTCCCGCAGGCCGCTGCGTACCAGCCGGTCGCCCACATCGTGCATGTCCGGGAAGCTGCGCACGCGGGTCGCCGCCAGTCCTTCCCCCCACGCGGCACGCAGCTCGCGAAAACTGTCCGGTCCCACGGTTGAGAACACGAACAGGCCGTCCTTGCGTAAGACCCTTGCGACCGCGGCGAAGCAAGCCGGCAGGTCGTCGATCCACGGCAGGAGGAGATTGGCGTACACGACGTCGAAGCTTCCGTCAGCGAATGGGAGTTTGTCCGCGTCTCCCTGCACGACGACTGACCGGG
>JAKEGN010000383.1 GCA_022615525.1 Woeseiaceae bacterium | reverse complement strand
GGCTGACCCTGGCAGAAAAGGACTTTGCAGGTTTCGCTGACGCAGCGGCGAGACAGCTCAGGCAACTGTATCCGCAAGCGGATTTCAGCGGCGTCATACTGACCGACGGGGCGCTGCCTTCAAGCGCCCTGAACCTCGAGTTTGCGAGGTTGCTGCGTGAGGCTGGTCCCTGGGGCGCCGGTTTCGCGGAGCCGCTCTTTCACGGGGAGTTCGAGATCGTGGAGCAGCGTACGGTAGGTGATCGCCATCTGAAACTGAAGGTTCGGTCTGCGGACGACAAACAGGTCATCGACGCGATCGCCTTCCGCCAGGCAGGACCTGACTACGGCACGCATGCGCAGTTGACCTACCGCCTCGACATCAATGACTACCGCGGCGACGAGACTCCCCAGCTGGTGGTCGAACAGATCGTGAGCATTGCGTGATAACATCCTGCGTTTTTGCGCGGCCGGATCCTTAGTTGACGATGGAAAGCAACCAGCTCAGAACCTGGGTCTCCGATTTGACGGAACGCATCAAGGCGTTGAGGGGGTACCTTTGACTACGAGACCTCGGCCGAGAGGCTGACCGAAGTCGGTCGGGAACTCGAAGATCCCGGGGTATGGGGCGATCCGGATCGGGCCAGGTCGCTCGGGAAGGAAAAGGCCCAGCTGGAGGGCGTGGTGGTCGTGCTCGATCGGCTTACGCGCAGCATCGGCGAGTCCGCTGAACTGCTCGATCTGGCAATCGACGAAAAGGACGCATCGGCGCTCGTGGGTATCGAAGCCGACCTTGACGGTATCGAGTCCGAGGTGGCCGGACTGGAGTTTCGCCGCATGTTCAGCGGCGAAATGGACCAGGCCAATGCGTTCGTCGACATCCAGTCCGGAGCAGGTGGCACCGAGGCACAGGACTGGGCCGAAATGCTGCTTCGCATGTACCTGCGCTGGGCAGAGTCACACGGTTTCGCAACGGAAGTCATCGAAGCCTCCGCCGGCGAGGTCGCCGGAATCAAGAGTGCTACGGTGCTGGTCACGGGCGATCACGCGTACGGCTGGCTGCGAACCGAAACCGGCGTGCACCGCCTCGTACGCAAGTCGCCGTTCGATTCAGGCAACCGGCGCCACACTTCGTTCGCATCGGTGTTCGTTTCCCCCGAGGTCGACGATGACATCGAAATCGAAATCGACCCGTCCGAATTGCGCATAGACGTCTATCGGGCCAGCGGTGCCGGCGGTCAACACGTGAACAGAACGGAATCGGCGGTTCGCATAACGCACCTGCCGACCAATATCGTGGTTCAATGCCAGAACGACCGGTCCCAGCACAAGAACAAGGCGACCGCGTTGAAACAACTGAAGGCCAAGTTGTACGAATTCGAACTGCAGAAGCGCAGGGCAAAAGCGTCGGAGATCGAGGACAGTAAAGCCGACGTCGGCTGGGGCAGCCAGATTCGCTCGTACGTGCTGGATCAGAGTCGCATAAAGGATTTGCGTACCGGTGTCGAAACCGGTAACACTCAGGCCGTACTCGATGGCCACCTCGATCCGTTTATCGAGGCGAGCCTGAAGCAGGGATTGTAAGTGACCAGCGAAAACGACAATGACGAAAACGCACTGATCGCCGAAAGACGGCGCAAGCTGGCTGCACGCCGGGCAGCCGGAAATGCATACCCGAACGATTTCAGGCGAAATTCACTCGCTGAAGAGTTGCACGAGACCTGGGGTTCGCACGACGGCGACAGGCTGCGTGACGAAAATGTCAGGGTCAGGGTTGCGGGTCGCATGGTCGTGAAGCGCGTCATGGGCAAGGGCAGTTTCGTCAAGCTGCAGGACCGGACCGGGCAGATACAGTTGCGCCTCGAGCGGGAGAGGTTGGCCGAAGGCTGCTACCTGGATTTCAAGAAATGGGACGTCGGCGATATCGTCGGCGCCGAAGGGTTCCTGTTCAAGACCCAGACCGGCGAGCTGACGGTCATGGTGCAGGAACTGCGCATGCTTGTGAAATCGCTGCGGCCATTGCCGGAGAAGTTTCACGGCCTCGCTGATCAGGAGACCCGCTATCGGCAGCGCTACGTCGACCTGATCATGAACGCCGAAAGTCGCGAGGTGTTTCGCACGCGCTCGCGCATCATTTCGTATTTGCGCGCATTCATGGACTCGCAGGATTACCTCGAGGTCGAGACGCCGATGATGCAGCCATTGCCCGGTGGAGCGCTGGCGCGGCCGTTCAAGACGCATCACAACGCGCTCGATATGACCCTGTACCTGCGCATAGCACCGGAGCTGTACCTGAAACGCCTGGTCGTTGGCGGTTTCGAGCGCGTCTACGAGATCAACCGGAATTTTCGCAATGAGGGCGTATCGACCCAGCACAACCCGGAATTCACCATGCTCGAGCTCTACCGGGCATACGCCGATTACCAGGACCTCATGGAAATGGTCGAGGCAATGCTGAAGGGCATGGCGCAGGCGATCCTCGGCACCACAGTCGTATCCTACCAGGGAGAGCAATACGACTTTGCGAGGCCATTCGCCCGCATGACCGTGGAACAGGCGATCGTGAAATACAATCGCGACATCGACCCGGGCAGGATCAGGGATCGCAATTACCTGGCGCAGGCCGCGGCCAGGCTCGACATAGCCGTCGAGGATTCCTTTGGCAGCGGCAAGCTGCAGATCGAGATTTTCGAAAAGACCTGTGAATCGAGCCTGCGCCAGCCCGCGTTCATCACGTCGTACCCGACCGAGGTCTCGCCGCTGTCACGCAAGAACGACCATGACGATTTCGTCACCGATCGCTTCGAATTTTTCGTCACCGGCCGGGAACTCGCCAACGGATTCTCGGAATTGAACGATCCCGAGGACCAGGCCGAGAGGTTCCGCGCACAGGCGGCGAATCGCAAGGCGGGCGATGACGAGGCCATGGCGTTCGACGCCGACTACATTCGCGCGCTGGAGTACGGCCTCCCCCCGGCGGCCGGGCTGGGCGTAGGCATCGACAGGCTGGTGATGCTGTTCACCAACTCGGCCTCGATTCGCGATGTGCTGCTGTTCCCGCACATGCGGCCCGAGGTATTCGACTAGGGCGAACCCCTGTGGTCGAACGGCCTGCTTCGACTGTGACGGCAACCTGACGGTCTGCCCTTCTCACTCGAAAAGCCAAACTCGCTCGATGGGCAGACCGTCACGTCGCCGTTCCCGGCGACGAAGCGATTGTCGCAAACGAAGGGTATCCCGGGGATCGTTGCCGGACCGTCGGCACGCATGGACGCGTGCCGCGAACCTGCAGGGACGTATTCACGGCGTGTCCCGCAATGATTCCCGGGATGCCCTGCGTAATTGCACGGTAGCTGAAATATCGCGACCGTCGTTTTGCGGGAACTACGCTACATCGTATGGCAGCGGCTGCGGTATGGCGGCAATGCCGCGGATTTGCAGGGGCCGGCCGGCGGACGCGAGCGATACTACTGCAAGCAGCTCGTTGCCGCAGGCATTGACGATGACGCCGGCATCCGCATCGCCGTCGCGCAGGGTTTCGCCGATCTGCAAGTCCTTCGCCATGCAATGGTAGCGGAGGGTGCGGCGCTTGCTGCGACCGAGATTCTCGGTACGGGCGACGATTTCCTGGCCGGTATAGCAACCCTTCCTGAAGCTGATCGCCCCGATCAGGTCGAGGTTCAGCATGTGCGGCGTGTAAAGCGCAGCGTTGGCGGCGGTGATATCGACCCGCCCGGCTTCGATTCGCGCTTTTTTCCAAGCGTCCTCGTCGAGACGCGGCAAGGTCGCCGGCAGTGATTCGGCGCCGGTGCTCGCGACGACTTCCACCGCCGCCTCGTGCGCGTCAAGATCGCTGCGCCAGACTCCGGGCAACGCATCATCAGGCATTGCGGCGGAGGCGGTCGCAAACAATTGCCACCCGGGCTCGGCAAACCCGAACGTGACTTTGGCC
>JAKEGN010000382.1 GCA_022615525.1 Woeseiaceae bacterium | reverse complement strand
GCGGGCCTGCCGGATTCGTCCTGATAGGAGAAGGGGGGCACAGCCGTGAGGTAGCCCAGGCGCAGCACTCCCGTATCGCGCAGGCGCTCCAGCGTCGGGGCCGCGGTCGCCGCAGAGACGAATAGCAGGAGGAAACAGCAAACCAGTACCGTGCACGGACCGGCAAGCCGGATGCCCATTGAAATGACGCTGGCCGCTCGCACGAAGTGCACTTCGTCTCCTAACCATCAGGCGGAAAAGGGCCCGAGAGGCGCGTTGCTTTTGGTAGCAGCCGCGCGGTTCCTGGGTTCGCGGCAGGCGCTTTCTTGGGGAACGCTCGACCGACGCGCGTATAGTATCGTCTTGTGCCGATTGAGGCCGCAAATTTTCCGCTCCGTCCCCGGTACGGCAGCCGGGTGTCAGACAAGAGGATACAAATCCCATGCATTACATGCTGAAAGAGATTCGACACAATCCCCTGCTTTGGCTGTTGATTTTCGTGCCAGTGCTGTTCGCCGGCGAGATGCTCAGGCCGGAGGCGCATTCCCTGCTTTTCGTGCTGTCCGTGCTGGCGATCGTGCCGCTCGCGGCTCTGCTCAGTCATGCGACGGAAGCGGTAGCGGCCCGCACCGGCGATACTGCCGGAGGGCTGCTCAACGCGACCCTCGGTAATCTCACCGAGCTGGTCATCGCGCTGACGGCCCTGAGTGCCGGCCAGTACATGCTGGTCAAGGCCTCCATCGCCGGGGCGATCGTCACCAACACCTTATTCATGCTTGGCGCGTCTTTTCTGCTCGGCGGGCTCAAGTACCACGTGCAGGAATTCAACCAGGCCAATGCCCGCTTCCAGTCGGTGTTGCTGTTGCTGGCGACTATTGCCCTGTTGATTCCATCGGTGATTTCCGATGTGGACTCGACGCAGGGCGCGGGCTTTCTCCAGCAGCTTAGCGTCGGTCTAGCCTTGCTGCTTATTGCCGCTTACGGACTCGGCATGCTTTTTTCACTGAAAACGCACCGGGAGATTTTCGCCAGTGCAGAGGCTGAGGAGGCCGAAGAAGCGCCGTGGCCAATCGCGGTGGCACTGACGGTGCTGGCCGGCGTCACGGTGCTGGTGGCGATGGTCAGCCACGTGTTCGTCGCGTCGGTGGAGCAGGCGGCAGTCACCTTCGGCATGACACCGGCGTTCGTCGGTTTTATCGTCGTGGCGCTCGTGGGAGGCGCAGCGGAGATGGCCTCGGCATTTTCCGGCGCGCGGAAGAACCGGCTGGACCTGAGCGTCAGCATCGCGCTCGGCAGTGCAGCGCAGATAGCGCTGTTCGTGGCCCCGGTGCTGGTGCTGCTCAGTTACGTGCTCGGCCCGACCCCGATGGGCCTGGAATTCTGGCCGGGCGCCGTGGTGATGATGTTCATTGCCACGCTCACAGCGACGGTGGTAACCAACGGCGGAAAGTCGGCGTGGTTCGTCGGCGTCTTGCTGTTGGCGGTTTACCTGGTATTCGCCATGACCCTGTACCTGTTGCCGCCGCGCGCATAACAAGAGGTCTTTATGTCCACCGAAATTGCTAACCAGTCCTCCCGTCGCGCACTCGATCCCATGGACCGCCTGTCCGAGGTGCTGTTCGGGCTGATCATGGTGCTGACGTTCACCTGCTCACTCAGCGTCGCCGAAGTCGGCCGTGAGGATATTCAGTTGATGTTGATCGGCGCTCTCGGATGCAACCTGGCCTGGGGTCTGATCGACGGCTGGTTCTATCTGATGAGCTGTCTTGCGGAAATGAGCCAGAACCTGATGACTTATCAGGCGGTGCGAAAAACCAGCGATGCAAAGACCGCGCAAAAACTCATCGCCGGCGCGTTGCCACCGGTGGTCGCCGCGGTACTCACGCCTCAGGAACTCGAGTCGATGCGACAACGATTGCTGAAATTGCCTGAGCCTCCGGCACGCGCCCGGTTGGGCAAGGATGACTGGCGCGGGGCGTTTGCCACTTTTCTGCTCGTGTTCCTGTCCACGTTTCCGGTGGCGATCCCGTTCCTCGTTTTCCAGGAGATCTTCACGGCCATGCGTGTGTCGAATGCTGTCGCCATCGTGCTGCTGTTCGTGGTGGGCTATGCGTTCGGCAAACTCACCGGGCGTCACCCGTGGGGTGTGGGGATCGGCATGGTCGTCATCGGATCCTTCGTCGTCGCCGGGACCATGGCACTCGGTGGCTAAACGCCCCCAGAGGTCCATCTCCCACGCGGTGCCGAGCGAGATCATCTGCAATGCGTATGCGGCCTGCGAGACGCGGCCGGCAGCGGTGAATCCGGAACGAGCCGAATTCCTGCGACGCGCGCGGGCGGGGATGCCGGAGTCTGCATTGCTTCGCGCCGACCCCATCGAATAACATCGGGATTTGCGAAGGCGACGCTGCATTGACCAACTTGACTCTCAGGCACAAGACGCTTTCGCTTGCCGTGATGGTCGTTCTGGGCGGCTGCGTAATCACCGCGCCGCCCGCCCCGGAGGAACTTCGGGAATCCGCGCTGCAAGGCACGGAGATCCGTGCCGAGTGGAGTACCGGCCAGCCCGCTGCGGGGCCGGTCGGCGACCAGTGGCTGCGGACTTTTGCTGATCCGCGCCTGGATGCCCTGGTCGACGAGGCCATCTCGCGCAACCCCGACCTGCGGGTCGCTGCGTCCCGCGTCGAGCAGTCGGCGGCGTACGCCGAAATTGCCCGTGGCGCCCTGTGGCCGTCAGTGAACCTGGCTGGTAGGGCGACCGGTAACAGTTCCGGCGCAAGCGATTTCTCCTCCGGATTGCAGGGACTGATGTTTTCGGCCGCCTGGGAACTCGACCTGTGGGGCCGATTGCGCTACGGCAGTAGCGCTGCGGAATTCAGCTACGCTTCGGCGCAGGCCGACTTCGAGTTCGCGCGCCAGTCGCTGGCTGCGCAAGTGGCCCGCAGCTGGTTTATCGCCACCGAGGCCCGGCTCAACCTGGAAGCAGCGACCTCCATGGCGCAGGCAGCACGGCAACTCCTTCAGCTTTCCGAGGCCCGGCAGCAGGTGGGCATCGACAGGGGGCGGGACGTCGCGCTGGCGCGCGCCAACCTCGGCACCCTGGAGGACATGGTGCGGCAGGCGCAACAGGCCAACGAACAGGCCTCGCGGTCGCTCGAGTTGATTCTCGGGCGCTATCCGGCGACGGAACTGCAAGCGGGCGAGGCGTTCCCGGCGCTGCCTGGGCCCGTGCCGGTCGGCATGCCGCTGGACATGCTCGAGCGCCGTCCCGACATGGTCGCCGCGGAGCGGCGCGTAGCGGCGGCCTTTGATCGTGTCGGCGAGGCCAAGGCGGCGCGGCTTCCGCAGTTCTCTCTCAACGCCGGGTTCGGCACACTCAGCAGCGAAGTGCTGGAGTTCAAGGAAGATTACGAGAACCCCGCCTTCAGCGTCGGCGCGGGGCTGCTCGCGCCGATCTACCAGGGCGGCCAGCTGAAGGCCCAGGTCGCCGTGCGCACTGCCGAACAAGTCGAGGCGCTGGCAAGGTACGCCAGCCAGGCGCTGACCGCCATCGGTGACGTCGAGAACGCGCTGGGGACGTCCCGGCTGCTGGCGGAACGGATCGAACTGCTCACGCGGACGCTGGCTGATCAGCAGCGCGCGTTCGAATCGGACCTGGCGACTTATCGCGCCGGCCGGCAGGACCTGCGCCCCGTCCTGCAGCAGCAAATGCAGGTGCAGTCGGCACGCATGGCGCTGCTGCGTGTGCAGAGCGAGCAACTGGTGCAGCGCGTAAACCTGCACCTGGCACTCGGCGGCAGCTTCGCGGAACCGATGGTCACGGCCACGGCCGCTCCCGAACAATGAGTAGGCAACCAGCAGATTTCAATCGCCGAACACGGCAGGAGTGGGTTTTATTAAAGGGACAACCACGACAATGAATCCGGCTGCGACGGACCATTTGCCGATCTTCATCACGCAGCCCGGCGATACGGACGTGCTTTTGGTGGGCACTGCGATCTTCCTGTTGCTTTTCATTATCGGCATCGGGCTTGTCTACTGGAGACTGCATGCGCTGCCCGAACATCTGGCGCACCGCGGCGAAAAGATACAGTACCAGTTCGTGGCAGTGCTGGGGCTGCTCGCGCTCTTTACGCACAATCATGCCTTCTGGGTAGCGGGGCTTCTGCTTGCGTTTGTGCGGTTTCCAGATTTCACAACCCCGCTCGCCACCATGGCGCGGTCGCTGAGCAAGATGGCCGGGCTGCCCGACCCCGGCGAGGTGCAGCAGGCACAGGAACACGCAGAGACAGAGGCGCATGCGCCGCATTCGCCAGCCGCAAAACCCGAGTCACCCGACCCGCAAGGGCCTCGCGAAGCGCACGGAGGCTGAACCATGCTGGAACTTACAGTCTGTTCTTTGCTTACGATCCTGCCCGATTACCTCTTCCGTCGCTTCGTGCAGGGAAAACGTATCGGGCAGGAGATCACGTTCTTCTCCGTCTGGTTTGAGCTGCGCTGGGGAATCACGCTCTGCCTTCTGCTCACGGTCAGCCTGATCACCACGGTGTTCTACTTACACCCGTCGACCATGGCTGCCAACTCCGTGTTCCGCACCGTCACCATCCTGACGGAGGACATCGGCCGCGTCGCCGAGGTCTATGTCGGCGTCAACCAGCGCGTGACAGCCGGCGAGCCCCTCTTCCGGCTCGACAGCTCCCGGCAGGAGGCGGAGCTCAAGACGGCAGAGGCCAGGGTTGCTCAGCTGCGCGCGTCCGAAGTCCGAGGCCGTGCCGACCTGGCCCGGGCCGAAGCCGACATCGCCCGGGCGCAGGCGAGTCTGCGGCAGGCGCAGGACGAGTACGACACACGCGCGGAGTTGTTTGAACTCAATCCCGATGCCGTCGCCGAGCGCGACGTCGAAACGGCACTGGTCGATGTCAAGGCCGAACAGGCCTCGCTCATTGCGGCCAGAGCGGCCCGCGACGCAGTCAAGGCGCAGCTCGAGGCAGAAATTCCTGCCCAGATCGCGACGGCAGAAGGCGAGCTCCAGCGGGCGCAGACCATGGTGGACCGGACGCTGATCAAAGCCAGCACCGACGGCATCCTCCAGCAATTCGCCCTCCGCCCGGGCGACATCGTCAACCCGATGCTGCGGCCCGCGGGCATCCTCGTTCCGGATGCGAGGGTGGTAGGCCTTGTCGCAGGGTTCAGCCAGATCGAGGCCCGCGTGATAAAGCCAGGCATGATTGGCGAGGTGGCGTGCATCGCCAAGCCCTGGGAGATCGTTCCCATGGTCGTGACCGAGGTTCAGGACGTGGTCGCCGGGGGGCAGATACGAGCCACCGACCAGCTCATCGGTATCGAGCAAGTGGCGAAGCCCGGCAGCATTACCGTCCTGCTCGAGCCTTTATACGAGGGTGCACTCGACGATCTGCCACGCGGCAGCAACTGCATCGCGAACCTGTACACGAGCTTCCACGAGGACATGCAGGCGCCCGGGGTCGGCGGGCTGCAGTCCTTTGGGTTGCATGCCCTCGGTTCGATAGGGCTTGTTCATGCGCTGATCCTGCGCATCCAGGCGACGCTCATGCCGTTCAAGGTGCTCGTCTTTTCAGGCGGACATTAGCCCTGGGAGAAACAGGTGGCCGGCGGCTAATTTGCCGCGCGGACGGATTCGATGACGCGCTCGAATCGGCCACTGCGTCAAGGGTCTCCCCTTGGAAAATCGAGGCATGCGCGTTGGCAGGCAGCCACAAGGGTAACGCCAGGACCACGCATTTCACTGGCGGGGCGCGCCAGGGTACACCGCGGGTCCGATTTCTGGCCTTCGAAGCCCTCGACATGCAGAATAGCCCGCAATTCAATGGCCATCAGCGGATTTCGCTTGAGTATTCTTCGTTACACCATCCCGAACAGCTTTACAGCGGCGAGCCTGGTGCTGGGCCTGACCTCAGTGGTGACCGGGCAACTCGGCAATATCGAACTCGCCGGGTGGATGATCATATGGTGTGCGCTGCTCGATGTGATGGACGGTGTCGCTGCACGATTGCTCAAAGCGACCTCGAGTTTCGGCGCCGAGTTCGATTCGATGGCGGACCTGGTTTCGTTTTGCGTAGCGCCCGCCCTGCTGGTTTTCCAGACGGGCATCCAGATCGGTGGCGTCGAGGTCGATTCCGGTGCTTACTGGGTATTGGTGCTTTCCGTCGCTGTTTTCGTGCTGGCCGGAGCCATGCGGCTGGCGCGATTCAACCTGACGACAGGGGAGCCACGCAGCGGCTGGTTTGCCGGCATTCCGACGACCGCGGCGGGGGGCGGGCTGGTGTCGACGTCAATCATCGTGCTGGCAACGTACCCGGAAATCGCCGAGTTGCTGCCCTTGCATGCCTACCTTCCCGTGGGGATGTTCGTTCTGGCGCTGGGGATGATTTCGACGATTCGTTATCCGAAGATCGTGAAACGGGACAGCCACCTGATCAACGCGTTTCAGGTCTTCGTCATCGTATCGACCTACTATTGCGGAATAACGCGAAGTTATCCCGAGTTCCTGCTGGCGATGGCGTTGTTCCTGCTGATCACGGGAATCATTGCCGGCCGGATCACCAGGGACGACTAAGCAGCCTGCTTCGGTGTCATTCCGCTGCGGTCTCGATGACCGTTTCGCAGACCCGTTCGGAGTTGACGCGTGAGCCGGTGGATGATCCCGACGACCGCACGTTTCGGCATACCTTGCGCACTCCGGGCTCGGACTGTGCGGCGTTTTCTTCAGTTGACGTTTTTTCGGTACCTGTTGACGCACAGGCAAGCGCCAAGGGCCAGCAGCAGGAACAACATTTTCACGAACAAACCCCTGTGATTTCTTGAACTTTTGCGCTCTGAACAGGACCGGCGCCATCGGTTCTGGCCAATCGCAAGCAAAGCGGAAATATTTCGTCTGACAGTGCCAACACCAGCGCCCGGCATCCTTCCTTGCTTGTCGCCATTGTGGCCGTTGTCGCAGGTCACCCTGTAACCCGGTGCCGCATATTGCGCGAGCAAGCAAAAACGCGTAAGACGCTCGGGTCCATCGCACATTGGCGGGCGGACGCTGTTATAGACGGATTTCACCAGGCGTGCAAATGGTTGCGAGGGCTGGCGATTGAAACCGAACACCGATGCGATGCTTGCGCGGCGCAGGAAACTGCTCGGTCCGGCATATCGGCTGTTTTACAGGAATCCGGTGCACCTGGTTCGCGGCGAGGGCGTGTGGCTCTACGACGCCGATGGCAGGAAATACCTCGACATGTACAACAACGTGGCGCATGTCGGGCATTGCCATGCGCAAGTTGTCGAAGCCGTGTGCAAGCAGATGAAGCTGCTGAACACGCATACCCGTTATCTCCACGGCAACGTGCTCGACTACGCGGAACGCCTGACCGGCAAGTTTCCACGAGAACTCGACACCGCAATGTTCTGCTGCACGGGCAGTGAGGCCAACGAACTGGCGCTGCGAATAGCACGAACCTGCACCGGTGGTACCGGCATCATCGTCACGGAGTACGCCTACCACGGCAATACCAAAGCTATTTACGAGATCTCGACGGAAGACATCCCCGCGGACGAAGTGCCGGATTACGTGGTAACCGTACCGCGACCGGATACCTATCGCGGCCGCTATCGTGGCAGCGATGCCGGTGAAAAGTACGCAGCACACGCGCACGAGGCGCTGGAAACGCTTGCGAACCGCGGCATCAAGCCTGCAGCGTTCATAATCGATACCATCGCCTCGAGTTGTGGCGTGGTTGCGCCGCCGCCCGGCTATTTGAGGAAGTGCGCGGAAATCATTCGCGCTGCCGGTGGCATATTCATTGCCGATGAAGTGCAGCCCGGGTTCGGTCGTACCGGCAGGAATTTCTGGGGCTACCAGGCCGACAGTTTCATTCCGGATATCGTCACCATGGGCAAGCCCATGGGCAACGGCCATCCATTGTCGGCAATTGTCACGCGTCGGGAGCTCGTGCAACAGTTCAGTACGCACGGTCACTATTTCAATACCTTCGGCGGCAATCCGGTTTCCTGCGCTGCCGGCCTTGCGGTACTCGACGTAATCGAAAAAGAGAATCTGCAGCAGAATGCATTGCGGGTCGGGGAGCACCTGACCGACGGCCTCAGGTCGCTGGCGAAGCGGCACGAATGCATCGGTGAAGTGCGCGGTACGGGACTTTTTCTTGCTGTCGAGCTCGTCAGTGATCGCGAAGCGCGCACACCGGCAACCGAACTGGCGGCAACGATCGTAAATGACCTGCGTGAGCGTGGCGTGCTGACCGGCTCCATCGGGCCGGACGACAACATTCTGAAGCTCCGTCCACCGATGGTAATTTCGACCAGCGACGCAGACTACATGCTGGATATCCTCGACCGGTCGCTTGCGGACAACGCGCATGCTCATTGAATCCTGAGGTCACCCGGTGTCCACTCCCGTACTGGTGCTGCTCGTCTACCTGCTGTTCCTCGCGATCGTTGCAATCTGGAGCCGGCGGGAAACCCGGACGCTCAGCGGATTCTTTCTCGCCGGCAAGAAACTGCCGTACTGGGTGGTCGCGCTCAGTACCAATGCAACCGGTGAAAGCGGCTGGCTGCTGCTCGGGCTGACCGGCATGGGTTATGCCGTCGGTGCCCAGGCCTACTGGGTTGTGGTCGGCGAGGTAGCAGGCATAGCTCTTTCCTGGACCCTGATATCGCGCAAGCTCAAACGGTTGAGCGACGCGACCGACTCGATCACGTTGCCGGACGTGTTCGCGGCGCGATTCGACGACCGCCGGCATATTCTGCGCAGCATCGCGGTCGTCATCATCCTGTCCATGGTTTGCGCCTACGTGACAGCGCAGATGGTGGCATCCGGAAAGGCCCTCGGCGCGTTCATCGGCCTCGACTACCCCACGGCCGTCATCGTCGGTGCCGTCATCATCATCGCGTACACCTTTGTCGGCGGCTACAAGGCGGTTGCCTATACGGACGTACTGCAGGGCGGCCTGATGTTGCTCGGGCTGGTGACCGTACCGCTGGTTGCGATACACGCCGGCGGCGGCTGGCACGCCATCAGCAGCAACCTGCAGGCACAGGACCCGGCACTGCTGAGCATGTGGGGAATTACCGGCAGTGGCACGGCAGGCTGGATTGCGCTGTTCAGCTTCATGGCGATCGGTTTGCCGTTCCTCGGTGTGCCGCAACTCATGGTGCGGTACATGTCGATCGATGACGAGGGCGAGCTGAAGAAAGCGCGCTTGATGTCCGTCATCGTGATCCTGTTGTTCGATGCCGGGGCCGTCACCCTGGGTATGGCAGGACGCGCGCTGTTTCCGGCTCTCGACGATGCAGAAACGATCTTTCCCGTCCTGGCAACGGAACTGTTTTCCCCGGTGCTCACCGGGGTGCTGATGATCGTCGTACTGGCGGCGATCATGTCGACGGTGGATTCATTGTTGATCCTGGCGTCATCGGCCGTGGTGCGCGACACGATGCAGAAAATCCTCGGCAGCAAGAGAAGCGACGGGGAACTGGCCGGCTATGGCAAGGTGGTCACCATCCTCGTTGGAGTCATTGCGATCGCATTCGCTCTCGAAGAAGTGAAATTCATCTTCTGGTTCATCCTGTTTGCATGGTCCGGCCTCGGCGCCGCGTTCGGCCCGGTCATCCTGTGCATGCTGTACGACAGGAAGGTCAACCTGGCCGGGGTAGCGGCGGGAATGGTGGGGGGCTTCCTGACCAGCGTCCTGTGGGTGCTGCTGTTCAAATCGCAAACCTACGACCTGTACGAGATGATTCCAGGTTTCCTGGTGGGCCTCGCGCTGACCACGATTGTGAGTCGCCTCCTGCCTGGCGTATCGGACAACGATTACTGGCAAAGGCGGATGCAAGATGAGCGGCATTGATCAAATGCGCTACCTGGTCACAGTAGCGCTGTGCCTGCTGGCAGCGGCTTGCGGAGACGACAGCGGCAGGACGAAGGTCGACACCATGCTTGTCAACGGCAAGGTCCTGACACTGGATCACAAAGGCGGGGTGGCATCCGTTGTCGTCGTCGATGACGGGCGCATCGTTGCAGTGGGCGGTGAGGAGCTCGTCGAGGCTTACGAGGCACAGCATGTCACCGATCTGCAGAGCCGGCTGCTGCTGCCCGGTTTCGTGGATTCGCACACGCACATTCGCGGTGAGCCGAAGCGCTACATCGATTTGACGCAGACGCGTTCGATACGCGAACTGCAACGGCTGGTAACGGAAAAGGCCGGCGAACTCGGGCCGGGTGAGTGGATAACCGGCTACGGATGGTCGGAGGATGTCATGGCGGAACTGCGGCGTCCGTTGCGCGCGGACCTGGACGCCGCGGCGCCCGAAAACCCGGTCTACCTGCTGCGTGCCGGCGGACACAGCGCCACTGCAAACAGCCGCGCCCTCGAAATCGCGGGAGTCGACGGCGATACCCCGGATCCCGACGGCGGGCTGATCGAGCGCGACAGCGCAGGCGAACTGAACGGCATCATTCGCGAACCCGGGGACATCGTCAGTCGATTCATCCCGGAAGCGAGCAATGACGAAGTTCGCGAAAGCCTTGTGGGCATGCTGGAGGACCAGTTGGGCTATGGAATCACGAGCCTGGTGCACGCGACCGGCACCATTGCCGACTATCCGGAGTGGGAGCGGATATACCGCGAGCATGCAGGGCGCTTGCCGCGCGCGACCGTGCAACTTGCCTGGGAAGGGAGCGAGGCTATGGCCGCCTTCGGCAAAAGGACCGGCGACGGCGATGCGTTCCTCAAGGTCGGTGCCGTGAAAATCTTTGTTGACGGCGGGTTCACCGGCCCGGCGGCGTACACGAAGGAGCCCTACCGCGGCGAGGCCGACTATCGCGGCAAACTGAACCTGACGGTCGAGGAGCTGCGGAGGGTCATCAGCGAGGCGCATGCGGCCGGATGGCAGCTCGGCATTCACGCCATCGGGGATGCGGCGATCGAACTGACCGTCGACGAATTGGCAACCGCATTGAAGAATGCGCCGCGTCCCGATCATCGCCACTACCTGAATCACTTCACCGTAATGCCGTCGACCGAAACCATGTTGACGATGGCAGAGAACGAAATCTCGATCACGCAACAGCCGAATTTCACCTGCACGCTGGAGGGGCGCTACGTCGAGTACCTGGATGGCGAACGGCTGCAGCACAACAATCCCTTGCGTACACCGATGGATCTCGGCATACAGGTCGCGATCTCGAGCGACATCCTGCCCATAGGGCCCATGGTAGGGATACAGGCGGCCGTTACACGCAAGGGGATGTCGGGACAGGTGTACGAAAAAGAGGAAGCGCTGACAGTAGTCGAAGCGTTGCGCGCCTACACTGCGCTTGGCGCCTGGCTGACATTCGACGAACGGCAAACGGGAACGATCGAGCCCGGCAAGTTCGCCGACATGATCGTGCTGGATCAGGACATCACCAGCGGCCATCCGGATCACATCGTGAATACCCGGGTCCTGCAAACCTGGCTGGGCGGTAAACTGGTCTATCAGCGACAATGAGTAAGAGAACAAGAATCAATCGCCGTGACTTCCTGAACGGAGTTGCGCTCAGCCTGGCAGCGGGAACCAGCCTGTCGCCGCTGGAGTTGTTTGCGCGCACGAAAGCAGCCGGCAACTACCCGCCCGCGCTCACCGGCATGCGCGGCAGTCATCCCGGCTCTTTCGAAGTCGCACACGCCATCTCCTGGACGGGCAATACTTTCGCGATACCGAAAGACCAGACGGATGACACCTACGACCTGATTATCGTCGGTGCCGGTATCTCGGGATTGTCGGCGGCCTGCCTGTACCGGAAGCGTACCAGCCCGGAAGCGCGTATCCTGCTGCTCGACAACCATGACGATTTCGGCGGCCATGCAAAGCGCAACGAGTTTGACGTCGATGGACGCAAATTGCTTTGTTACGGCGGCAGCCAGAGCATCGATACGCCCGGTCATTATTCGGCTGTTGCGACGCAGATGCTGAAAGATGTCGGCATCGTCACCGACCGTTTCTACGACTACTACGACCAGGAATATTTTTCGAAGCGGGGCCTCGAACGCGGACTGTATTTCAGCCGCCAGCAGTACGGCTCTGACGTTACCGCGCCGGACGTGATGCGCGGTTTCGGCGCCTCCGGCGGCAGCAATATCGCAGGCAGTGTTGCCCGATATCCCCTTGCCGACTCATCGAAAGCCGCATTGTTGCGCCTGCTCGAAGAGAAGAAGGATCACCTGCCTGACCTAAATCGTGAGCAGAAAATCGCCCGGATGCGCAGCATCAGCTACACGGATTTTTTGCAGCAGCACGCGGGCATGCCGAAGGAAGTTACGGACATGCTGCGTGACGGCATACGCGGATTCTGGGGCGTCGGCTGGGACTCGCTGTCGGCACTGGAAGGTTACCGCCTCGGTATGCCGGCGACGGAAAATCTGGGCATCGGCGAGCTGACGAATGAGCCGCCGGGCCGTGACGAACCCTACATTTTTCACTTCCCGGACGGTAACGCCGGGGTGGCACGGGCGATGGTGCGGCAACTGCTGCCGGAGGCACTGCCGGGCAGCACCATGGAAGATCTCGTACTGTCCACGCTCGATTACGAAATGCTCGACCGGCCGGCGTCGAAGGTTCGCATCCGGCTGAACAGCACGGCCGTCGACGTGCGGCACGGCGGTGACGGCAAATTCACCGATGTGACGTATGTGCAGCAAGGCAAGACGTTTCGAGCGCGTGGCAGACACACGATCCTCGCCTGCTATAACAACATCATCCCGCACATCTGTCCCGAGGTACCGGAAAAACAGAAGGAAGCGATCGCTTTCGCTTCGAAGGTTCCACTGGTCTATATCAGCGTCGCGGTGCGCAACTGGCGGGCGTTTGCCGAACTCGGCTACCACAGCATCACGATACCGAAGCCCGACCTGATGCATTCGTTTGTCATGGATTTTCCGGTCAGTATGGGCGGATACAGCTACACCCAAAATGCTGACGAGCCGACCGTCATCCATGGCACGTTCGTGCCGGCCTATCCGGATGAGGGCCTGTCCTCGCGTGAGCAGCATACGCGCGGCCGGCGCGAGCTCTACGAGATGAGTTTCGACGACTTTGAGCGCAAGATCGTGAGCCAGATGAACGGCGCACTGCACCCGGGCGGGTTCGATGTGGAACGGGACATCGCGGCGATTACGGTCAATCGGTGGCCGCACGGTTACGCCTACGAATACAATGAATTCAGCGATCCGCCCGGCATAAATCGAAACAATGGACCGCACATTGCCGGCCGCGCACAAATCGGCCGAATCTCGATCGCCAACTCCGACGCGCAGGCGTATGCATACGTCAATGGCGCGATCGATGCGGCCGATCGCGCCGTCAACGAACAACTCGGCACCCGGTAGCTACCAACCATGAGTGATTACGGAATCGTTGCGCTGTTCCCGACCTTGCTGGTGTTCACGCTCGCAATCGTCACCCGGCGACCCATCGAGTCATTGGTAACCGGTGCGCTGGTCGGGCTCGGCATCGTGCATGGCACGGGATTCGTGACCGGCTTTTCCGAAACCACGATACGCGTCATGACGGACGAGGATGTCGCGTGGGTCATCCTGGTCTGCGGTTTCATGGGAAGCGTCATCGCGTTGCTGATCCGCACCGGGGCGACGAAGGCATTCACCGCAAAGATGACCAGCATGGTCAAATCGCAGAAGAGCGCACTGTATATGACCTGGGTGCTCGGCATTTTCATGTTTGTCGATGATTACCTGAATTCCCTGGCGGTGGGTTCGTCGATGCGCGAACTGACCGACAAGTACAGGATCTCGCGGGAGAAACTGGCTTACGTCGTCGATTCGACCGCCGCGCCGGTCAGTGTGATAATTCCGTACTCGACCTGGGGGGCGTTCTTCGGCGGCCTGCTGGTCGCCAACGGCGTTGCGGCGGAGGGGCAGGGGCTGGCCACCTATATCAGCGCCATTCCCTACATGTTGTACGCCTGGGTCGCGGTATTTCTCGTCCCGGTGGTGATCGCCGGCTGGATACCGTCTCTCGGGCCGATGAAAAAAGCCGATCAACGGGCAGAGTCCACAGGCCAGACCGTTCCGCCCGGTGCCGAGCACGTCGAAAAGGCCAATCAGCTCATCCAGCCGAAGCCCGGGCTGACGCCGCGGATATCGCTGTTCATCCTGCCGATGCTGGCGCTGGTGCTGCTGACCATCTATTTCGACAACGACTTCCTGAAAGGTGTCTACGTCACGCTCGGTGCGACAGTCATCGCGATCATCGGCCTGCGACTGCTCAACCTGCACGACACCTTCGATACCGTGATCGACGGTTTCAAGACCATGATCGAGCCGCTGGGCGTGCTGGTCGCGGCATTCATCCTGAAAGATGTCAATGACGCGCTGGGCCTGCCCACCTATGTCGTGCAGTCGATGGAGCCGTTCCTGACACCGGACCTCTTGCCGGTGTTCGTGTTCCTGACCATGGGTCTCGTCTCGTTCACCACGGGCTCGAACTGGGGCGTCTTCGTCATCATTCTGCCGATAGTTACCACGCTGGCCACGAATCTCGGTGCGGATATGATCCTGGTGATCGGCGCCACGCTGTCGGCCAGCACCTTTGGCAGCCATGCCTGCTTCTATTCTGATGCGACGGTGCTCACGTCACAGGCGACGGGGACCACGACGATGCAGCACGCGTTGACGCAGATACCCTACGCATTGATCGCTGCGGGCATTACCGCGGCCGGATACCTGTTGATTGCCTTCCTTTAACGAATAACACGATCGGGAGACGCGAGGATGAAAAAGATTTCGGGAATTGCTGTGACGCTCGTAATGGTGGCGGGCCTTGCGGTGTCGGCACATCATGAAACAGTCGTTCCCGCCAAGATCAGCAAGGAGGATATGACGGGCAAGATCTTCGAGCGGCCGGAAATGATCGAGACCACCCACGGCAGCAATACCACGCTCGATGTGACAACGCTGCTCAGCAGCGACAAGAAATTCGCCTCCGGCATGTACCGCTCCGGCAAGGTGCGCTCCGAAATCAAGGAACCGTACGGCGTCGACGAATTCATGTACTTCATCGAGGGCGGCGTCACGCTGACTTCGAGCGACGGCAGCGTCCAGGTCATCAGTGCCGGCGAGGCGGTTACCATTCCGAAAGAGTGGACGGGTATATGGGATACCGAGGGATATACCAAGATCTGGGTCATTTACTCGGAGGACGGTTCCGGTCTTTGAGAGTCGAACACAAACAGTCGGGGGCATCGAGATGAGCAGGCTTACACGCCGGGGATTTCTCGGCACTACACTGGTGGCGCCATTGGGACTCGGCGCAGTTTCGCCGGCGGCGCGTGCCGAAAGCGCACTGGGTGACGCCGATATGGTCGTCACCGGTGGCCGCGTGCTGACCATGGATTGGTACGAACCGGTGGCAGAGGCGATCGCCGTTCGTGGCGGCTACATCGTGGCAGTCGGCTCCAATGAGGACATTCTCAACCTGGCAGGGTCGAGTACCACGCGCATCGATGCCGGGGGCATGACCGTCACGCCGGGATTCATAGATTCCCACAGTCACCCGCTGTTCGCCGAGGAAGCCGTAGGCGTCAACGTCAACCTGCCGCGCATCGAAGACGTGAAGCAGGCGCTGAAGGGCCAGGCCGCGAAAACCCCGCCCGGTCACTGGGTTCGCGGCGTCATGTACGACGACACGATCTTCGAGGACGAGCGCCCGCTGATGCGCCAGGACATCGACGAGGTAGTACGGGATCACCCGGTTTATGTCGGCCACCGCGGCGGCCATACGGGCGTAGTCAATTCGAAAGCATTCGAAGTCGCCGGCATCACCATCGATACGCCCGATCCGGTCGGCGGCAAGTTCTATCGAGAGAATGGCGAATTCACCGGCAAGGTTGCGGAACACGCGCGTGAGCCTTTCTTCAACTCCGGGACCTGGCCGGAAATGACAAGGGCTCTGCGCCAGGAAGCGGTCAGGATTGCTTCGCGTAACATGACCGCGTCCGGGCTGACGTCGACCACGGATGCCTACGGCAATTACGATGACCTCGTCGCTTACCAGGATGCGCGCGCGGCAGGCGAGATGTACTTTCGGCTGAGCTTCATGCCGGGCGGCAACAGCGAGGTCTACCAGGGTCTGAAAACAGCGGGAATACGTTCGGGTTTCGGCGACGAGTGGCTGCGCATCGGTGCGGTCAAGTAT
>JAKEGN010000381.1 GCA_022615525.1 Woeseiaceae bacterium | reverse complement strand
GCTTCATTTCCAGTCTATACCTGTTTAGGTATGATTTTCAAGTCGCTTTATACCGTATTTGATATAGCGCCGGCACGCCACGTTCAGACTCGGGCATGAGCCGTGCACGCCCGCTTCGCAAAGCAGTCCGTCAGCAGACTAATGCTTTGCATGCTCAGTTACGTTGGCAATATCTCGGGAAAACGCGTGTGTTACTCGGAATTGGTTTGTTATGCAGATTCACTGACTGCATTAGAAGCGTGACGAATTGAGCACTTGTCTCAACGCTGACCGGCCTGGAGTGAAAGCGATGACGAAGGAAGAACACGCGCGGCTTGTGGCGTGTCGCTCGAAGGTCCTGCGATATTTGCAGGTGGAGCCGCGGCAGGTCGATTGCGGTGTTACGTCACACCCGGCACTGGTACGGTATTTTTCTCGGTGCCCGCGGCTCGATACCCTGCGCGTGAAGCATTTTCATCAGGTTCGGAAACTGTCGCGCGTCGAAGTATGCGTAAGACAGGTAGTCTACGAGCGTACCGATGTCCCCTTCGACATCCAGTGGCATCAGCACCTGTGCCGCGTCGGCCTCCCGTCCCATGATCATCCGGCTGATGTACATCATCGAAGTATCGTCTGCGTGATGTTCTTCGAAGTACGAGACGATTCGCTGCGCTTCGTCGATCTTGTTCTCCGCGCACGCTTGCCTGAGCGCAACGAGATTGCGACTTTCGATTGGCAAGTCGCTTGATACCAGCAAGGGGACGAGCAGGCTCGCGCCGTCGATGTCACGCGCCCACAGCAATGCGCGGTGCGCCTGGTATTGCACAAACGTACTGTCGCCGAGCCGGCGCAGCGCTTCCTGCGCAAAGCTGCGAATCGTCGCCGCATCGTCGCTGGTCAGGAGGTACGTCATCGAATCGATCGTGACGACCATATCGTAGCCGTCGCGCTCCTGGAACTCGAGTATCGTCCTGACGAGTTCCTCATCCCTGCTCATGTCAGCAAGCAAATTGATCTGGAAACCCTGCGCGCGCTGGTCGTTAGGCCGCTTTTCGAGGTACTCGGTATTCAGTCGCAAAGCCTGCGCGTACCGTCTATCCTGGATCGCCTGGAGCACGCGGTAACGAATCCGGTTCACGGGATCCTCTTCGAGCGCTATCGCTTTCGTGATCGACTCGGTAAAGCGTCTCCTCATTTCCTCCATGGGCAGCTCAACGAGGCCGGCCACGATGTTGGTGGACTCCAGCTGGATCGACCAGATGCGCGCCAGCTCCCAATAGGCCAGCGCGAACTGCGGATCGAGCTCGACTGCTTGCTCGAACGCCTCCTGTGCCGCCAGGAACTGGTATGCGTCACCGGTCGACACGGTGCTGATATTGGCCGAAAGCCCCTTCAGGTAGGCATTGAATGCGGGCACGGAATCCGTGCCCGCCGAGATCATGTGCGCCAGCGCCTCCGGATCCATCGCTGTCTCGAGTGCCGTTGCGATTTCCAGCGCTATTTCTTCCTGGATGCTGATGACGTCGTCGGGGTTGCGATCGTAGGTCTGCGACCACAAGTGAAACCCGTCACTGGCCCGTACCAGCTGTGCGGTCACGCGCAGCTGGTCGCCGCCCCGCCGCACCGAGCCTTCGAGTACGTGCGCGACGCCGAGCGCTTTCGCGATCGTCGGGATGTCCTCGTTTGAGGCCTTGAACTTGAACGATGAAGTCCGCGCCGCGACCAACAGGTCCGGAGTTCGTGCCAATGCGTTCAGGATTTCCTCGGTCAGCCCGTCCGAGAACCATTCCTGTTCTTCGTCCGACGACATGTTGACGAACGGCAGGACGGCGATCGAATGCGGTGTCGGCGCATCGCCGCCGCCGGTATCCGCCTCGTCCGGCTCGTCCGGCTCGTCCGGCTCCGACTCGGAGACCACGACCGCCGGCTCATTACCCGCCTGGCGCTCCCAGATGAAATAGCCGAGTGCAACGACTAGCGCGCCGATGATCAGGAAGTCCAGCTTGCGGCCGGTCTTGTTCGTGATCGATCGGGACCGGTCAACATTTTTTTCGCGCTTTACACCCTCGGGCGTCATCTCGAACGCCCAGGCGAAGAGCAGAGCAAGCGGCAGGCCTAGCAGCAATACAACGACAAAGGATTTCAGTACCCAGTCGGGGGCACCAAAGTTCTCAAACGCGAACTCGGCTACCTGCGCCAGGATCCAGCCAACGACAATGTACGCGATCCCGACACGGATGACGTTGCGGCGCATGAGCTCGGAGATGAACGACATCAAATCTTCTCGTAACCCCGGGAGCGGTCAGTATACCGGGAACCACGACGCGCCGATGCCAGATGCTGATGGCCGTCGGGATGGCCTGGAGCCCGTTAACCAAGCCAGCCGAACGCGCGACTGATGCACGGAATCTTGATCCGGGTCCTGAAGGTTAACGATGCGTGTAATCAGCGCAGGACCGAGGAGCGTGTCCAACCTGGTGGTAACTCCTTCACCCTGGACCATGTGACCGGAATACACCCTTTGAAAAATGGCGCGCCCGGAGAGATTCGAACTCCCGACCACCTGGTTCGAAGCCTCGATAGGAAACTTAAGTAGTTGAGTTTATTGGTCTAAAGACGGCGTTCGTTGCAACAATTGCCGCACAATGCACAACAAAGCGCGACTGATGTCGGAAAATTGTCGGAAGCCTTGTCCCAATATTGCGAACGATACTCGCCAAACGCGTGCCCATGAATCGGGATTTAAAAAAGGCAGCATCACGCACGATACAAGGCGCACGACCGGACGTGATCGCCCACCGGTGGCTCGCCTACGTTTCATGAACCACACTTCCCGCCGACAGTGCCAGAATTTGCCCTTCAGCCAGCGGTTGCCACGCCTCATCCGTCAACGGCACGCTGGCAATCAGTACGACGTCTTGATCTGTCGACCGGATAGACACACCGGTCGACTCCGGCGACGGTTCAGCTTCTACGCAATGACGGCACAGCCGGTACAGTCCGGGTGGATTGATAGAGCCGTCTGATTGGGTGCGTCGATGCCCGTGCACAAACAGGAATTCGCCATCGCAGTAGAGAAAATTCGCGGGACCCAATTGTCGCAACTCGGCGGCGAAGTCTGCAACGGTATCCAGGCGGGACTCGATCGTTGGCGGGCGATCATTGCCGTACCAAAGCGGTTTGATGCGTTCAAGCATCGCGCAGAACGCGTACTCCGAGTCGGTGTCGCCGATGGGTTGAAAGGCGTCGATCGGAAAACGGTCTGACTTGGCGATCTTTGGCACATGCCCGTTATGGGCAAATACGTGCACGCGGCCACCGAGTTCGCGGATGAACGGTTGCGTGTTTTTCAATGCAATGGCGCCAAGAGTTGCCTTGCGCAAATGGGCGATGACGAGCGAACTGCGCAACGTCTGCTGTTCGACGAATTGAACCCAGGGACTGCTTCCGGCGCAGGTGGTATCTCTGATTACGCGTGCATCATGGCCCTCATAATAGGCGATACCCCAGCCATCCTTGTGCGGCATATGACTGCTGCCGTGTTCCGCCAGCGCAGTCAGCGAAAAACTGACGTCGGCCTCGTTGCGACTGCACATAGCGAATAATTCACACATTCGCTCGCCCCGGTCGATACACACAGAGTTGGTCTCGGCGCTCCGCTGGCAAGTGTCTTACCATCATGCGACCACCTGCTGCCCGCGATCGGGCACGCTGACATGCCAATTGAGTCGATCTTCGATCGATTGGGCGACGCTAAGGGCCGCGCTTTCCTCACCATGGACAACGTAGGTGATGCCAGGTGGCGAATCGAAGCCGCCCAACCACTGCATGAGTGCCACTTCATCGGCATGCGCGGAAAATCCGCCCATGGTCACTATTTTCGCGCGCACCCGGACATCCTTACCAAAAATACGCACCCGTTTAGCTCCGTCCACTAACCGACGCCCCAGGCTGCCCTGTGCCTGATACCCGGTGATGATCACGGTACTTTCTTTACGATCAAGATTGTGCAGGAGGTGGTGCTTGATACGCCCAGCATCGCACATGCCGCTCGCAGAAATAATGACGGCGCCCGAGCGAACCTGGTTCAACATTATCGATTCCTGCACGCTGGCGACGAAATGAAGCCTCGGAAGCTCGGTGCTGGTCGTCCGCCACTCGGCAAGCTTACGGGCTTCCTCGTCAAACAGCGCCAGATATTTGCGCGTGATCTCGGT
>JAKEGN010000380.1 GCA_022615525.1 Woeseiaceae bacterium | reverse complement strand
GGATTTACTTACCGGAGAGGAAAGTTTTCGCCTGGTCGCGCACGATGTCCCGGCAGTCGGCAAGAAGCCGGTCACGGTGCTGGATGACAAGCGCTTTCGCATTACCGCCATCCCGGTACACCACGGGCCGGTGCCGGCCCTGGCGTGGCGGGTTGACCTCGCCGGCCGCTCAGTCGTGATCAGTGGCGACATGAACGGCGACCATCACACGCTCGAGATCCTGGCCAACGGGGCCGATCTCCTGGTCGCGCATCACGCCATCCCGGAAGGCGCGACCGGTGCCGCACGGCAGCTGCACATGCCGCCGTCGGTCATAGGCCGGATCGCCTCCACGGCCAAGGTGAAACGGCTGGTCCTGTCGCATCGCATGAACCGCACCCTTGGACACGAAGCGGAATCGCTCCGTTTGATTCGCAAGACCTACCAGGCACCCGTGGACTTCGCGGACGATAGCCAGTGTTTCGCGCCCTGACGCGAAAAATGGAGATCGGCACGAAAAACTCACCGACCCGAATGGCAATTACTTAAGGCCACACCGGCAAGAACAGTGTCATGCCGGCGGGGGCCTGCCCCGGCATGTAGTAAGCCGGGGCCGGCATCCAGAATCGGCCTGTCGGCCGATACCATCTCAAAGCCTGGATTCCGGCTTTCGCCGGAATGACGACGGAAACACGGATTCAGCCGTCAGATAAGCGTCATTCGACACCGACCCCTTCTCGATCTTGGATTCCGGCGTTCGCCGTAATGACGACGGAAACACGGATTCAACCGTCAAGTAAGCGCCATTCGACACCGACCCCTTTTCGATCTGATCCTTGTTTTCCCGCCTTCAGCGCCGGGGCCCGATTGTTTCGCTGCCGGTAACGTAAGCACCGCGCACGCTCGGCCAGGTCCCGCCACGGCCGCCGATCGCGAGCGGCGACCCGTCCTGCAGGCGGAAGTCGAGGCTGCCCGGATCGACGAACAGCGGATCGGACTCGGTCGCCTGCAGATCGTAGCCCAGCGCCTGCCAGGCATCGAGCCGGCCGATATTGCTATTGACGACCCGGAAACCGGTGTAGTTGTAGAAATGATTGTGGTTTGACGTAAAGTTGCCCAACGCGCCTTCGTAGTCATACGGGTAAGTCACGTCGAGATAGACGTTGTTGAAGAACTCGATGCCGTCGGTGCCGAACCAGTTGTTCGGCCCCGACGTGTTGCGAAATCCCACGTTGTTGTAAAAGCGGACTCCGCTGTTGCCCTCGGCACCGCGAATCGACAAGGCCGAGTCGTAAACGATGTTCTGGTGGATGTCCACGTTGCTGTGGTAACTGACGCGGAACGATTGCCTGGCATCGTGGACGATGTTTTGCCGGATGAGCAGATTGGTGCCGTAATTGCCCTTGGGAAAAATGCCCGAGTTGATGTTGTAGATGAGGTTGTTCTCGATCACGCCGTCGTGATCGCCGTACAACATGATCCCGGCCTCGTTCTGGAGGTTGTTCAGCGTCTGGGTCGAGCGAAAACCGCTGATCTCGCACGAACTGATGAGGAAGTTGCGCGAACCGTCGACGCGAATGCCGTTGTGATTGTCGTACTGCGGTGTGAGCGGCATGCCGACGATATTGAGATGCAGCAGACTGACGTTCTCCGACCCCCAGATCACCACCGGACCGGTGTCGGCATGATAGCTATCGGCCTCGATCACGCGGAATCCGTCCCACACGATGTGATTGCGCCCCTGCGCGCCTACCATCGGCCCCGGGCGGGTGAGCGTGACGAGCGAGGTGGCGTCGGGCACGGTCGTCCAGGCCGCATGCATCGTCGCCGTGCGCATTGCACCGTCATACGAACCGGCGGCGACGTACTGCTGGCCGGGCATTTGCGTCTGCGCGATCTTGCGCGCCTGACCGGCGCCGGTGCCGGCGACGATGCGCAGGGTCCAGCCGGCATAGGCATCGTTCAACGCGGATGCGTCGGCGGCAAGCCGGACGCTCGTCGGACCGGCGCTTTGCACCAGGCCCTGGTACCCGATCAACGGCTGGATGGTGACATTACCCGCGGCCTTGATGACGATCGGCGCGCCGGCGCTGCCGGCGTTGACCGGATTGAACACCGGGTTGTAGCGCGAGTCCTTGCCGGCGGCGGAATGCACGCCGGAACGCACGATTACCACCTCCCCGGCCTGCAACGCAGCGCCGGCATTGGGCGTGTCGTAACTCTGGCTGCCCCATACCGCGCGCCCGAGCGTGGCCCACGGCGCCGCCGCGGTACCGGTGTTGGAATCGGCGGCCGCGGGATGCGCCGGGTCGACGTAACGAAATGCCGTCGCCGGGCAGCCGCCGGTCAGGGTTCCGTAGTTCGGATCGAACCAGACGTCGTTGCAACAGTAACCGGTCGTTCGACTGGTGTTCCCGCAGAGGCAGCTCGAGTTGATCGCGCCGTGGCCGCAGGCCGCGCCCGGCGGCGGAGGCGTGGAACTCACCGTCACGGTCACTGAATCGCTGGCGTTGCCGCCGCTGCCGCTACAGGTCAGGGTGTAGGTTCCGGTTGCGGTAAGGTTGTCGCGCAACTCGCTGCCGGCGCTTGCCCGCACGCCGCTCCAGGCGCCCGAGGCGTTGCACGTAGTGACGTTACTGCTCGTCCATGTCAGGGTGACGTTGCCGTTTTGTCCGACATTCGTTGCGCTCGCGGAAAGATCGACCGTCGGGATGCCAGGCGGCGGATTGTTGCCGCCACCGCTGGTCGTTACGTTGTCCGGGCTGCACGCCGCAAGCGTCATGGTCAATGCGGCCGCAAGACCCATTCGCGTCAGCCACACTTTCATCGGCATGCCTCCCCGGCGGTTTCGGGTCATCTTCTCCTTGCGGAGAACGACCGCGACAGGGGCGTCCGACAGCCGCGCCTGCGGCGCGGACAAACGGATACCGAAAGCGAATCGGCTAGAGCACTTTACGTGTCAGAGGAAACTTTCGCGGAAAATGGCACCGACCCCTTTTTTGATAGTGCGTTGCCATAGCTTGCCGCGCATCGCCCGGTCGAAATAGCCGATCATGCGGCCTTCTGTCGCTCAATTGTGAGCTTGAGGCCCAAGGCGCGCAGCAGTTCCATGATCGTGTCGATCTTGGGATTGCCGCGCTGCGACAGTGTGCGGTTGAGGCTCTCGCGGCTTACACCCGCCGCCTTTGCCAGCGCACCCATTCCGCCCTTGGCCTGCGCCACGTTGCGCAGCGCCTCCAGGAGCACTGCCGGCTCGCCGTCTTCCAGTGCGGCATTGAGATAGGCGACGATGTCTTTCTGGGTTTTCAGGTAGTCCGCTGTCTTGCAATGCAGTCGCTTTCATGTTTGTCTCCGCCTGGCTCGCCAGTATGCTTGTGCCTGCTCCAAGTCTCGGCCTTGGGTAGATTTATCACCGCCACATAGCAGGATCACGATCGATTTTGCTTCGCGCGCGAAATAGACGCGTCAGCCCTTGCCCTCGAATATCCGCAGCTCGAATACCCCCTCGCCAACGGATTTCCAGTCGCCCGGCAACCCGAGCCGCAGGCGATCGAGTTGAATGAGTATCCGCGCCTACGCGCGCTCATCCTTGAGTTTGCTGATCCACCGATCAAACGGCGCTACACCGTCCGCTCGGCGATACTTGCGGATTTCGATCACCCGGCAGGTGTCGCCTGCGCGCTACAGCTGGTCAAACAGGGGTTTCGGGTTACGCCGCGCGCTCCACCCATTCTATGTTGAGTGTCCGAAAACACAGGCTTGTCGGACATATCACACTTGGCGAGCGACAAGGAATTCCGCAGCGATAAACCCTCTCTGCCCCAGTCTTTGTGTTTCACGTCCAGTTCACGACCATGACCGCGACACCAGCCAGGACCATGACTACACCGGCGAACGTCGCGACCTTTTCCAGCAGGCGTGCGCCCACCATGTGCCCGAACGATTCGAACTCCTGTACGCCGGCGGAGTTCGTCCGTTCAAACCCGCGCCGGCCCGACCAGAACAGCGGCACCCAGCCGGCAACGAACAGGATCAGTCCGATGATGCCCGCCTGATTGCCGGACGCCGGAGCTCTGGCACCCTTTACGGGTACGAAACTGCATTCCGCTCTGGCCAGCCCGGAGCCGGTCACCAGCTTGTCGCCGTCTTTCCGGAACACCACCTCGATCTTTCCGCTTTGCACGACAATGTCCTTGCCGCTCTTGAAGTGGCCACCGGTAATCAGGCCCTTGTCGCGCGTCCTGATATAGACCTTGCCATCGTCATAAAACGTCAGATGTGCAAACGGGCATGTCGGCCCACCGTACATGCTGTCGTTTCTGATCTTGTCCTCACATGCCGTCAATCCCGCCATCGCCGGAACCACGATAACCGTCTTGCGCATCG
>JAKEGN010000379.1 GCA_022615525.1 Woeseiaceae bacterium | reverse complement strand
CCGGACGTTCCGGTCGCCAACCTGGTTGTGTTTACCGGAGCCGTCCAATTTGCATCGCCACTGCCGAAGAATGTCATACACATTCGTGACCTCAGGAATTACATTGCGTTGTTCGTCTTCGGCCCGAGCAAGATCGACGACTGGGATGCCGTCTGGCTGACTCTTCGCGCGGCAGCGCTGACCGACGAAGAATCGCGCAAGGATTTCAGCGCACAACTCAGTTTCTCCTGAGTCAGCCAAGCTTAACGCCGCGCAGATTTCGTTTGTCTTTGTCACCCGCTGCGCCTCGTGCAGTCGCTCCGGCGTCAACGTCCTCCACGTCTTCCGGTTATAATCAGCTCTCTGTCGAACGAGAGCTTCCGGATATGCCTGAAAGTGCCATCAGTTCCGCAGGCGGCATACTCGCCGTCCTTTGCCTCGTGGCGGCGTTCTGGTTTTACGTCGAGCAGATAACCCGGTGGACATTGTTCAATTATCTGCCCCCATTGATTTTCATTTACGCGACGCCTGTTTTTCTCAATAACTTCGGCGTCATTCCGGCATCGTCCCCGGTGTACGCGGGCCTCAGTAGTTTCGCACTGCCTGCATTCATCGTATTGATGCTGATCAAGGTCAATGTGCCCGCTGCCATCCGCATCATGGGGAAGGGTGTGCTGGTCATGCTCATGGGTACCGTCGGCGTGGTCGTCGGTGGTGCGGTGTCGTATGTCATCGTGCACCGCTGGCTGGGCGCCGACGCCTGGAAGGGCATCGGTGCATTGGCCGGAAGCTGGATCGGCGGTACCGGCAACATGGCAGCCACCAGCGAAATGCTCGGCACGTCTCCGGAACAGTTCGGACTCGCCGTGCTTGCAGACAATGTCATCTATGTCATCTGGTTGCCGATCTTGCTCGCATCCCGCAATTTTGCGGCGCAGTTCAATCGCTGGGCGAAGGTCCCGGAGGATCGGTTGCGAATGATGGATGCCGCGGCGCACGTGGTGCTCGAAAAAGAACGGACGCCCGAGATGAAGGACTATATTTACCTTGCCGCCGTCGCCATCGCAGTCACCTGGATTTCCGGTTTGCTTGCCGCGATCCTTTTCAATGGCATGATGCGAACCGCTCCCGGGCTCGAGGTCGTGCTCTCGGAATCGACCTGGCGCATTCTTTTGATTACGACCATCGCCCTGTCATTGTCGGTGACGCCGGTGGCTCGGCTGCCCAATGCAACGGCCATGGGGACAGCCCTGATTTATGTTTTCGTCGCCGGGATGGGTGCGCGGGCCACCATGGCGGGCTTCGGCCAGGCCCCGGCTTTTCTGCTCGGCGGGCTGATCTGGATTGCCATACACGGTGCATTTTGCGTCGCCGGTGCCAGGCTGCTCCGCGTGGACATACACAGTGCCGCGATCGCCTCCGCCGCGAACATAGGCGCAGCGGCCTCGGCGCCGATAGTAGCTGCGTTTCACCGGCCCAGCCTTGTGCCGGTCTCCATCCTGATGGCGCTGATCGGTTACGCGCTGGGCAACTACCTCGGACCGCTGACGGGACACCTGGCGCGGTGGGCGGTCGGTCAGTAGCCGGAGAACACCATTGAAGTTGTTGCTGCGGCGAATCCGGACGATTGCCATTTTGATGGCCTTGCTGGCGGTCGCCGCCACCGTGGTCCTCGCGCGGCTTTGGCAAAACAGGGCCGAGCTTGCAGACCTCGGCTGGTCGGTTGCGAGCCCGGCTGAGGGCGCCGCCGGCAGTGTGACCGTCACCTGGTTCGGCATCTCGACCTTGTTGTTCGACGACGGTCAGACCCAGATACTGATCGACGGCACATTCACGCGAGTACCGTTGCCAAGCATACTGTCGCTCCGCCGTGTCTCGTCCGATATCGCGACGATCAACTACACTCTCGCCGAATACCGGATCAATCGGCTGGCCGCGATCGTCCCGGTGCATTCGCATTTCGATCACGCGATGGACGTCGGCCACGTGGCAAACCGGGGCTCGGCTGTCGTGCTCGGCTCCGAATCCACGGCCTATGTAGCTCGCGGCGCGGATGTCCCGGTTGACCAGAACCAGATCCTGGCGAGCGGTGAATCACGACAATTCGGAGACTTCACCATTACGCTTGTCGATTCGAAACATGCGCCTCTCGGATTTGGCGACAACGGCTGGCTGCCCGGGGCGATCGAAGAGCCGTTGGTGCAGCCGGCACGTGTAACGGCATGGCGCGAAGGCGTCAGCTACTCCGTGTTGATCGGCCATCCACGCGGCACTACCCTGGTCCAGGGCAGCGGCGGATTCATCAAGGACAACCTGCGCGACTACTCGGCCGACGTCGTCATCCTGGGCATTGCCGGCCTGGCCGGGCTCGGCCGGGACTATGTCGACGAACTCTGGCGAGAAACGGTTACCAAAGTCGGCGCTCGCCGCCTGTTCCCGGTACACTATGATGACTTCACCAGGCCTTTCGGCGAAATCCGGCTATTTCCCGCTGTCGTTGACGACGCGGTTCAAACCTCCGGCTGGATCAACGAGATTGCCTCTGCCGAAGAGACTCCTGTAGAGATCAGGCTGTTGCCTTTCGGTCAGCCGATAGCGCTGTACTAGCGCAACGCCAAAACCGCTTACCCGGGACCGGGCGAGAGGTAGCGGTCGATCAGTGCATCGACGGACGAGAGGTCGTCCTTCCTGTCGCGCGCCAGTTTCCTCACGCGGTACTCGAGCTGGCTCGCGAGGCTGCGGTCGCCTATTCGCCGTTGATAGAGGAGTTCGACCGGCCGGCGGCTGCGCAGGTACTTCGAGCCCCGGGGGCCGGACCGGTGCTCATCCAGCCGGCGCATTACGTCCGTTGTAATACCGGTATAGATGCTGCCGTCGGAACATCGAAGCAGGTAGAGGCTCCAGGCTGTTGCGACGGGTTCAGGCATGCCCGCCTTCGAGCCGGTCACCGAGTATGCGAAACGCACCAGCCTCGACACTCGCACGATTCTGTTCATTATTATCGTAGCTGACGACTATCTCGATGGCGCCATTGAGCTCCGCGGCCGGTTCCCGAAGCTGCAATGTCAGCATCCCGCCGCTCATGCGAGCCTCCATTATGAGGTCGTGGCCGACGAATTCGTTCTCGTTCATCTCGATATAGATGGCATCGTCGAAATCTTCACCCTCTGCACGCATGAGTAACAGGTACTCCTCGATGTCCCCGGATTTTCGCGTCTTCGCGAAAAACAGGATCATCGCGTCATTTCTGACGTCGAACGCCACGGTATCGTAGTATCGGTTTTCGGTCATAGCGCCTGGCGGGTGCGGACGTGACCGGAAGTTTACGCCATGTGAGGCGGCATGTATCTATGCCAGGGATTCGGCGTACAGCTGCGATATCTTTTTGTCTT
>JAKEGN010000378.1 GCA_022615525.1 Woeseiaceae bacterium | reverse complement strand
GCGCGACCTGCACGAGAAAATCGGCGGAACTCACGAAGCAGATGAAGGATTTTTCAGTCGGGCATTGCCGGGGATCTTGTTACCCGGGCTGTTCAGGAGATAGGTGATGGGCAATCCGATGAAGGTGGTCAGGGACGAGCGCACGCCGGCTGATCCGGCGGACGAGGAGGTATGCCGTCCGTTGACGGACCAGGAACTCGAGTGGAAGCAGCGTATCAACGAGAAGCTGCTCGAGGTGCTGGACTTGTCGCTGATCGAGACGATTGGCGAGGAAAAGGCCCGCATCGAAATTCGCCAGACGGCCAATCGCCTGTTGGCGGACGAGTCGGCGCCACTCAGTTTGCGCCAGCGACAGGCAGTGGTGAAACGCATCGAGGATGAGGTCATGGGCCTCGGCCCGCTCGAGCCACTGCTCGCGGATCCAACGATTTCCGATATCCTGGTAAACGGTCACGACACGATTTTCGTTGAACGCCGCGGCAAGCTGGAGCGCACCAACCTGCGATTCACCGATCACTCGCACCTGATGAACACGATCGATCGAATCGTCTCCGCCGTCGGACGCCGCATCGACGAATCGTCACCGATGGTTGATGCGCGCCTGAAGGATGGATCGCGTGTCAACGCCATCATTCCGCCGCTAGCTCTGGACGGGGCGATACTGTCGATTCGCCGCTTCGCCGTCGAGCGCCTCACCATGGATAACCTCATAGAGCTGGGCACCGTGACACCGGATGTGGCTCGCGTGCTCGGCGCGATCGTCAAATCGCGGCTCAATGTGCTGGTATCGGGAGGCACCGGTGCAGGCAAGACGACCATGCTCAACATTCTCTCCGGATTCATACCCGAGCGTGAACGTATCGTCACCATCGAGGATTCGGCGGAACTGCAGCTCCAGCAGCCGCACGTCGTGCGCCTGGAAACCCGCCCGCCGAACATCGAGGGCAAGGGTGAGGTGACTGCGCGCGACCTGGTGCGGAACTCACTGCGCATGCGGCCTGAGAGAATCATCGTCGGTGAGGTTCGCGGCGGCGAAGCGCTCGACATGTTGCAGGCAATGAATACCGGTCACGATGGCTCGATTACGACCATTCATGCCAATTCGCCGCGCGATGCGCTGGGGCGTGTCGAGAACATGGTCAGCATGACCGGAATCACCTTTCCAATAAAAGCACTGCGCACACAGATCGCAGCGGCAATCGACGTGGTAATTCAGGTCGCACGGCTGGAAGACGGCAAACGCCGCCTGGTGAGTGTTCAGGAAATCAATGGTATGGAGGGAGAGGTTGTAACGATGTCCGAACTGTTCCGTTTCGAAAGAGACGGCCTCGATGAGAATAGGAACGTCATCGGCTCACTGCGCCCGACCGGAATCGTTCCCTCATTCTACAAAGAGCTTCGAAGCAAAGGCATCGAGCTCCCGATCGAGCTGTTCGGGCAATAGCCCGTTGCGCAGCGCGGAGTCATGACATGCTGAACAGTCAGGTAACATTCCTCGTATTGATCTTCATCACCGTGTTCCTGTTGATGCAAGGCCTGGTGGTGCCGGTGTTCGGCGAATCGGCAAAAACGCGCAAGCGTCTCAAGAAGCGCCTGGCCGCCATCGATAGCAAGGACGCGGGTGATTCGTACAGTTCGCTGCTGCGCGAGAAATATCTCAGGAAGCTGTCACCGCTGGAGCGGTTTCTCGAAAGTCTGCCGGGAATGGACGCGCTTGCGAAAATCATCGAGCAGTCGGGGCATACCTTCCTCGCCCATCGAGTGGTCGCCCTGGGCCTGTTCCTCGGAATTACCAGCGCCTACACCGGCTGGGCATTCACCCGCATGGCGGTCGTCGCCGCGATGATTGGTATCGCCGGCGCGTTTGCTCCTTACATGAAGGTTCGCCGTGACCGCGCACAACGCCTTGCAAAATTCGAAGAGCAGATGCCTGACGCAATCGACGTGATGAAACGCGCGTTGCGTGCCGGCCACCCCTTCAGTGCAACGCTCAAGCTCGTGGCGCAGGACATGGACCAGCCGATTGCAAAAGAATTCGAACTGACATTCAACGACATTAGTTACGGCAACGATGTACGTCGCGCCATGCTGGGCCTGTTGTCGCGCGTTCCGAGTGTCACCGTAATGGCCCTGGTCACATCGATCCTGTTGCAAAAGGAGACCGGCGGAAACCTGGCCGAGGTCCTCGAACAGATTGCGAAGGTCATCCGCGGGCGCTTTCGATTTCAGCGCAAGGTCAAGACGCTCACGGCCGAAGGGCGCATGTCGGCCTGGGTTCTGGCAACTGTCCCGCTGGTATTGTTTGCGACCATCTGGGTCACGACCCCCGACTACCTGCCGATATTGGTGGAAGACCCCAGGGGCCAGAAGATGGTTATTTACGGTTGCATTTCCGGCATCATCGGCATCGCCTGGATCCGCCGCATCATTCGGATAGAGGTCTAGCCAATGGAAGCATTTTTGGATGACTTTGCCGCGATCCTGACCGACGAGTCGACGCTGCGGCAACTGATTGTCTGGCTGTCCGCAGGAGCGTCTGTGGTCCTGGTGCTCGGTGCGGCGGTGATTACGATGAATGTTTTCGATCCCGTTCGCCGACGGGTCGGCAACCTGGGTGGCGAGAAGCCGGAAAACCGTCGCCTGATGCTGAAGGTCGCCACCGCAATGGGGCCGGTCGCTGCATTCGTGCTCCCGCAGAAAGAACTGGAACGTCACAAGATCGTGATGCAACTGTCGCGGGCGGGTTTCCGTTCACCAGCTGCATTGCAGGCGTTTTACTTCATCAAAACCCTGCTCATCATCCTGGCACCGCTAGCGGTGCTCATCGGCAGTAACTGGATGCCCCAGATGGAGACGGGCAAGGTCCTGACATACGCCATGTTTGCCAGTGGTGTCGGCATGCTTGCGCCGAATATCGTTTTACACCGACTGGTCGACAAACGAAGTCGAGCGCTCAGTAACGGCTTTCCCGATGCCCTGGATCTGCTGGTCGTCTGTG
>JAKEGN010000377.1 GCA_022615525.1 Woeseiaceae bacterium | reverse complement strand
GCGTTGCCGCCGAGCTCGGCTTGATGCTGGTGTCGCCGGACACGAGCCCGCGCGGCGAGGATGTTCCGGGCGACCCGGACGGCGCCTATGATTTCGGGCACGGCGCCGGCTTCTACCTCAATGCCACCGAGACACCGTGGAGCCGTCACTATCGCATGTACGACTACGTGATCGGGGAGTTGCCGAAGATCCTGTTCGATAATTTCCCGGGAGACCGCAAGCGCCAGGGCATATTCGGCCACTCGATGGGCGGACACGGCGCATTGACCATAGGCCTGAAGAATCCGGGCATATATCACTCCATTTCCGCGTTCGCACCGATCTGCAGCCCGGTCAACTGCCCGTGGGGGCAAAAGGCCTTCGGCCGCTACCTGGGCAGCAATCGCTCGGCCTGGTCCGGCTACGACGCGACGGAACTGGTGCGCAACATCGGCGCGAACAGGCCGGCGAACAGGATCCTCATTGACCAGGGAATGGCAGACCAGTTTCTCGAGCGCGAACTGCATCCACAGCTTTTCGAGAACGCATGCCGGGAAAAATCGGTCGGGCTCGAGCTGCGCCGTCACGAAGGTTACGACCACGGCTACTATTTCATTTCCACGTTCATGGAAGACCATCTGCGCTTTCATGCGTCTTTCCTGAATGCGTGACACACGCCGCGGGCCGTTCGCGTGAGCTCGATGGAGTTGCTGGCGTTTGCTGCCGCAATGCTGCTGACCGGCGCTTTCGCCGGGCTGCTCGCAGGTCTGCTCGGCATAGGCGGCGGCATCGTCATCGTGCCTGTGCTCGATGCCGTACTGGGGTTTTACGGAACCGATCCGGCCATTCGCATGCAGGTTGCCGTTGCGACATCGCTCGCGACCATCATCCCGACGTCCATTTCCTCGTCGCGGGCGCATCACCGCCGGAGTTCCGTGGATACCGAACTGGTGAGACGGTGGGCGGTGTTCGTGCTGGGCGGCTCCTTGGCCGGGGCTTTCATAGCTGCCGCGGTGCACAGCCGCACGCTGTCGCTGGTGTTTGCCGTCATGGCCTTGCTGATTGCCGTGAAGATGGTGCTGCCGCTGGACGGGCGCACGCTATCGCAAACGATTCCGCGTGGCCCGTTGATGCCGATCATACCGGTGCTCATCGGCGGCCTCTCGAGCATGATGGGCATCGGCGGTGGCACCTTGAGTGTCGCTACGCTGACCTTGCTCAATGTGCCAATTCATCGTGCCGTCGGCACGGCTGCCCTGTTCGGGCTCGCGATCAGCCTGCCCGGCACGATTGCTTTTGTCGTGGCGGGCTACGGCGATGCGCGGCTGCCGCCGTACAGCCTGGGCTTCGTCAACCTTGTCGGCTTTGCACTGATTGCACCGGCCACCTGGCTTGCGGCCCCCGCGGGCGCAGCCATTGCGCATCGCCTTTCGCACCGGCGGCTGAGCCTCGTTTTCGGACTGTTCCTGGTATTGGTATCGCTGCGCATGTTTTCGCAGGCCTTCGATGCACCGGCCGCCTGATGACCGCTTAGGGATATTTACCTATGCTGGCAGCCACCCACAAACAGTCAAAGTAAGGTAGTTTCAACATCCATGAAACTCTCTGCGGAAGTCGTACATGAGATGCTCCGTTCATCGAACGAGGCGATAGTTGTTGCCGACCACAAGGGCGCGATTGTATTTGTCAATGGTCGTGCGGAGGCCCTTTTCGGATATCAGCCCGGAGAGTTGCTCGGACAGAACGTGGAAATCCTGATCCCTGACACCTCCCGCGACAGGCATACGAAACACCGCAAGCGTTTTCACGAGGCGCCTCATGCCAGGCCGCTGGTATCCGCTCTCAACCTCAAGGGCCGGCGCAAGACCGGCGAAACCTTCGATGCCGAGATTTCGCTGACACCGATCGAAACGGGCGAAGGCATGCTGGTGTCCAGCAGGATTCGCGAGATTGCCGATGCAGGAGTATCTGAAACGTACTTCCGGCACATCCTCGAAACGGCACCGGACGCGATGATTATCATCGACCGCGATGGACGTATTGCGATAGCGAACGATCAGGCGATCGGCATGTTTGGCTATACGCGAGAGCTGTTGATCGGCCGGCCCGTCGAAATGCTGCTACCGGAATCGCTGCGCGAGAGGCACGTTGGTCACCGAGATTCTTATGCCGAGGATCCGCATGTGCGGCCGATGGGTAGCGGACAGGAACTGCTTGGCCGGCGTGCCGACGGCACGACCTTCCCTGTGGAAATCAGCTTGAGCCCGGTAACTGCGACCACCGGGGCATTCGTTTCCAGCGCCATCCGCGATGTCACCGACCGGAAGAAAATCGAAACAGAGCTGATCGAGGCACGCCAGGCTGCGGAACGGGCCAACAAGGCCAATAGCGCTTTCCTCGCGGCAGCAAGTCACGACCTGCGCCAACCGGTGCAGGCCTTGAGCCTCCTGACCGGTGCATTGCGGCGCACCGTCAAGACCCCGCTGGCCCTCGAGATGCTGGAAAGCCAGCAGCATTCGATCGATGCCATGACCAACCTGCTGAACTCGTTGCTCGACATCAGCCGACTGGATGCCGGTGCAGTGAAGGCGGAGTTCGAGGAATTTCCAATCCGGCGGCTCATCGACCGCCTGTCGGCGGAGTTCGCGCGCCAGGCCAGGCAGAAAGGCCTGAAATTCGAGGCTGCCTCGTGTGAAGCGACCGTGCGCAGCGATCCGAATCTGCTCGCCGAAATCATCCAGAACCTGGTGTCGAATGCGATCCGTTACACCAAGACAGGGAAAGTCGAACTGGGCTGCACTGAAAAAGACGACGAGCTCTGCCTGCACGTGCGCGACACCGGCATCGGCATCGAGGAACAGCACTTCGAAGCCATATTCCGGGAGTTTCACCAGATCAAGGTGCCGGGACTCGCCAAGCAGGGATTCGGGCTGGGCCTCGCCATAGTACGGCGGATGGCCAACCTGCTTGGCGTTCAGGTGCAGGTCGAGTCGACTCCGGGGCAAGGCTCCTGTTTTACAGTCTGCGTGCCGAGGGTCAGCGCGATGGAAGATCTCGAGGCCGACGTCGTCGCGACGCAACACGGTGCCGAGCGCGTCGATAGTGGTGGCCTTGTCATACTGATCGAAGATGACGAGAAGGTCGCAGGTGCCTGGGGCATGCTGCTCGAGGCGGAGGGTTTCCGCGTCGCGACCGCGGCATCTGCCGCGGAAGCCAGGGCCGTTGTGCAGTACCTCGATCGCGTGCCGGACCTGATCATCTCCGACTTCCATTTGCTCGACGGCTCGACCGGGGTCGATGCGGTTGGCCAGATTCGAGCCACATTCAAAAAGCTGCTGCCGGCTTTCATCGTCAGCGGCGATACCTCGAAGGTCGTGCAGGATGCGCGATCGCTGGAAAACAGCATCTTCATGAGCAAGCCGGTCGACATTGACCAGCTGCTGAAACTTGCGCGAGCCGCGATCGCTACCGGCAGGGTCCCGGGCGACTGAGATCTCAGGCCGCCAGCCAGCTTTCGGGTGATTTGTTGATGGCCGCGCCGACGATGTAGACAAACGTCAGCACGGCGAGCAACAACGCAGTCAATCGTATCCCCAACGTCCGGCCCCGCTTCAGCGCTATCGTTCCGAATACGATATAGGCCACCAGCGCCAGGAGTTTGGCAAGCAGCCACGGACTTTGCGTCACCTGCAGTTGCAGCAACAGGACCAGGGCAACGCCGCTGACCAGGAATGCAGTATCGATCACGTGCGGGACGATTTGCACGATGCGCCGATCCAGCATCCGCGAAACCCGGGTCATCCAGTAAGCGCGCAGCAGGAATCCCCCGATGCTCAGCATCGCAAGGCCGACATGCACGTTCTTGAGCAGCAGGTACATTGCCCGGCTTCCAGTTGCGAAAAGTCGACTATAGGTTTTTGCGATACGTGCATACAACACGTCGGTAGGTGTACCTACGTATGGATTATGGACACCCATTTGGCAAGCTAGCCGCAGCGGCCCGACCAAGAAGGAAGCCGGTCTCTCAAATGCATACCCTCGCCAAATTCGCCGACATACCGCCGGCCCGGGCGAGTGCCGGATTATTGATTCTGCTGGGCGTGGCGGTGGCGCAGGCCCAGGACACCGTATCGGCGACTTCAGACGACGAGGATGTTATCGACCAGATTGTCGTTGTCGCGCACAAGGACCGGCGCTCGATTCGCGATGTCGCCGCCAACGTTACGGTCATGACACGCGAGGATATCAACGCCAGCCTCTCCGCCTCGCTGTCCGACGTTTTTCGCTACACACCCGGCGTCGATTATGAGTCCGCCGGCTCGCGGTTCGGCGACGAAGGCATCAACATCCGCGGTATCGGCGGCAACCGGGTCGCCATCCTGCTCGATGGCGTGCCCCTCAGTGATCAGTTCGATGTCGGGAGCTTCTCGAATGCAACGCGCGACTTCATCGATGCGGGCCTGGTCGAACGCATCGAGGTACTGCACGGTCCCGCCTCTGCGCTTTACGGGAGCGCCGCCATCGGTGGCGTGGTTGCTGTCCGGACGCCGAACCCTGCAGACATCATGGGTCGCGATGGCAGCGGCGGTGACCTGTTGGCTATGGCCCGCGGCGCCGACGACAGCTTGCAAGGCAGCGGGATGTTTGCGTTCGGCAATTCCTCCACGGGCTTCCTGCTCGGTGGCAGCTTGCGCGAGGGCGAGCAAACCGATTCGGCAGGTGTCGACGACGATTTCGACCTGCGCGACTACCGAAGCCGCTCCGGAATTCTCAAGTTCGTCGCCGACGATTCCGGCGGACATACCTGGAGTGCGGCGCTGCTGCACCAGGATTCGGAGGTGCAATCGGATCTCAATTCGATGCTGGGCTTGGGTCGTTACGCCACGACCACGGCACTCGAGGGCGATGACGACTATCGCATGGACCTCGTGAACCTTGCCTATGAGTTCGGCAGCCCGGAGAGCTGGGTGAATTCAGGATCGCTGCGGGCCTATTACGAGGAAGTCAGCGTGCGCCAGTCGACGCTGGACGAGCGAGGCAATGCGGCGCGGCGGGTCGCGATCGATCGCTATTTTCAGTTCGACCAGGAGATCGCCGGCGCCGAAATCAACCTGCAGAAGGAGATTACCGGAACCACGATCGACCACCGGCTTGGCTTCGGCATCGAATACCGCGAGCGCCTGACCGAGG
>JAKEGN010000376.1 GCA_022615525.1 Woeseiaceae bacterium | reverse complement strand
GGTGGCAAGACCCGGCGCGTCGATGCGCGCTTCATCGCCGGCTGCGACGGATTTCATGGCCCGTCCCGCCAGGCGATTCCCGCAGCGGTCGGTCAAGCTTTCGAGCGGGTCTACCCGTTTGGCTGGCTCGGCATCCTTGCCGACGTGCCCCCTTGTAACGATGAACTCATTTATGCCAACCACGAGCGTGGCTTTGCACTCGCGTCCATGCGTTCGCACACGCGCAGCCGCTACTACGTGCAGGTTTCATTGACCGAGATTCTCGAGGACTGGCCGGACGAGCGGTTGTGGGATGAACTGGCGTTGCGCCTCGGCCCCAAGGTCGCACCGCGAATCACGCGGGGTCCAGCATTGGAAAAATCCATCGCGCCGCTGCGCTCCTTCGTCTTCGAGCCGATGCGTTACGGCAGCCTGTTCCTGGCTGGCGATTCTGCACATATCGTGCCACCAACCGGGGCCAAAGGGCTGAATCTCGCTGCGTCCGACGTAGCCTACCTGGCCGACGCGCTGGTGGCTTGGTTCAAAAGCGGCGATACCGGTCCGATCGACGCATATTCGCAACGCGCACTGGCACGCGTCTGGAAGTCCGAGCGCTTTTCCTGGCAACTTACCCTGCTGATGCACCGCTTCCCGGACGAGGGCCCGTTCGAACGCCGCATGCAGATGGCCGAGCTCGACTACATTTCCTCGTCGGAAACGGCCAGAAAAAGCATCGCCGAAAACTACGTCGGATTGCCGTTGTAACCGCGGCTGAAACGGTCTCTCCAATCGGCTCGCATCACGATTCACTGCGCCGCCCAAGTCCGGATGCCTTGCGGCCCGCCCTCCTGAACTCAGTCGCGCTGCTTGCCTGAAGGCACCGTGCATTACACCGATCTCTCCGACAGCGCAGGAGAACGCCCCGCCCGGCGCGCGTGGTGGTCGAGGAGCACGCGGGAGAGTCAGTGTTGCGACTTTCGCCCGACGAAAATCACTCGCCCTTGGCTGATATCGACTATGATCGGCTGATGATCGAGCCGGGTGACGGAACGGTTACAAAAGCCTCATTGCTTGCACGACAAACTACCTTCCGAGCGTGGCACGCCATATTTACAGCAAATTCCCCGTCGATTACCCGATTTTCCTATGCGAACGACACAGTCAGCTAACCGGCAACGTAGACTTTCAGAACAACTTGCTGCATGCCTTGCTTAGCATCGATCGTTGATCGCGACGCAATAGCATTCATCCCGGACGGTACATGTAACCTTTCACACCGCAGAGGCAACGGATGCCCCATGGCTCGAGAGGTGGCGGGTTTGCAAACAAAACCTGGGTCGTTATCTCCATGCAGCAGAAGCAACCATCAGGCGTCACATAGAATGCGGCTACTTGAGTCGGCGATGCACGGGCTAACGCGTCGATCAAGTATCGCGATGCTATTGTTCCTTTTGTCGTGTGTTCAACCCGCACTTGGGGCAACTATCGATGTCGCCGTCACCGGTGCCGACGGAAGCGCGGCAATCGGTCAGGTCGTCGTGTTGCGCAATACCTTAACCGGGATTGACGTCAGCAGCATCAGCAGCTCGACAGGTCGAGCACGATTTTCCAACGTGCCCGCGGGCGAGGGCTACAGCCTTCTGGTCGAGGGAGTGGAACTTGCGTCCGATATTCGCATGCGCAGTAACGAATCTCGATCGGTAGCGGTTCGCATGATTGAAAACATTACGGTAACGGGTCACCGGAATTCGCTGGCGGCCATCGTCCTGGATGCCGAAATCAGCGCCACGCTCAATTACGATGAGTTACAGGCCCTGCCGATCGAGGCACGTGACCTGAACAGGGCTCTCGTTCGCCTGCCCAATGTCGCGCCGTCCACGGGCTTTTTCCCGGAAGCCCCACCGATCTCCATTAACGGTGCCAATGGTCTCTTTACCCAATACCTGATTGACGGCATGGACAACAACGAGAACTTTCTCGGCGGCCCGAAGTTTCCCGTGTCCACGGGTTTCGCATCCGCCGCAACCGTGCTTTCCTCGTCCTACTCGGTCGAATACGGGCGTACAGGCAATGGCGTCGTCAACGTCACGTCCCGCTCCGGTGGCAACGACTGGTTCGGCGAAGTCTTTTATCTGGTACGGCCGGGCGAGGCAGTCGATGCATCGTCGCCGTACCCTGGCCGCGATCTGTCCGGCAACGCCGTTCGTGACGGCTTTCGGCGTGATCAGTACGGCATTTCACTTGGCGGTCCGATAACGAAAGATCAAACCTTTTTTTACTTCAATGCCGAGTACTCGCGAGATCAGAAGGACAACCGGCTGACGTCTCCGGCGCTAGGTGTCGATACCGTTGTTCCTGGCGAAAATCAGACGCTTGTCGGCTCACTGAAGGTTGACCATAAAGTGAATGACAACTGGCGCCTGGCATTTCGAACCGGATTGGGTGATGTGCAGATAGAACGCCAGGGCGGCGGCCTCGACGGTGGCGTAACCTTTCCGTCCGCCGGGTCGGTGCAGGACCGTGTGTCATCGCTGACGGCCGTATCGGCCATCTATGACAGTGATACATTCGCCGCCGAAACAAACCTTGCTTACGGCAGCTTCCGCTGGGATTACGCGGAGCCGGGCAATCCCAGCAGCCCGCAGGTTGTCGTGGAAGGTCCGGACGGCCTGACAGCCGCTGTACTGGGACACCCCGGTTTCAGTTTCGACGAGCGCGAGGACACAATACAGCTGCAGCAGAGATTCGTCTGGCTTAAGGACGCGCACGCCTTCAAGTTTGGCGTCGATGCGATGCGCTCGGACTTCGGCCTGGCAGGCGGCGGGAACGCCGCCGGCAACTACCGGGTGCGATTGACCGACGCAGAGCTGGCTCAAGTTGTCGCGCTGGATCGTGGTGCAGCACTGGACGTCAACGATATCCCGTCGACCGCCACTGTTCTCGATTACGGAGTCGAGCTGCGCCCGGCACGCTTTGGCGACACGCAGGACCAGTTGTCGCTTTACTTCGAGGACCAGGTCAGTCTCTCACAGGACCTGACGCTGACCGCCGGTCTGCGCTGGGACTACGACAGTCTTACGGAGGCCGGCTCCGGATCCGCTGACCTCGATAATTTTGCACCACGCCTTGCCCTGGCCTGGCGTGCTAACGACCGGTTGGCGCTGCGTGCCGGCGCCGGCGTGTACTTCGAGCGTATCCCATACACCGTGCTGTCCGATGCCCTGCAGCAGAACACGACCTCGGCGGCATTTCGCGGGCAACTTGACTCCCTGGCCGCCCTGGGCCGTTTGCCGGCTGACATCGACGCGGTGGCGGTCACGTTCGACGGAAACCTGACGGTCAACCCTGCCTGCCCCGGCGGTTACCTGCAATGCCCGACGCCGGACGAGGTGCTGGATCTGCGCGAAACGTCCGTATCCAATGAACGGCGCATCCTCAATCCCGAGGGGCTGGACAGTCCCTACACAGAGCAGTTTTCGGCCGGCGTACAGTGGCAATTCAGCGATCGGTGGCTGGGTACCGCCGACCTGTTTTTCCACCGGGGCAAAAACCAGTTGCGCCTTCGGGACCTGAACGCTCCGGCGCCGTTTACGCCGGATCAGTCGAACCTGACGAGCGACAACATTACAACCCTTCAAGCCCTGCCGACAGATGCGGAACGGCAGAGCCTTGCCGAGTCGCTCGGACTCATTCGCAGCCAGGCTGCGGCCGACGCAACACGGCCGGTCGCCCCGGTCGCGGGCGGTGCACGACAGATTGTTGTTTCCGAGACGGCGGGCGAGTCGCGGTACAAGGCACTTAACCTGACCCTGCAGCGGCAGACCGCTGACATCTGGGGCCTTACGCTGGCATACACCTTGTCGGAACTGACCAACGACACGGACGATTTGAACTTTCGCTCCGCCAACTCCAACCAGTTCCAGGAGGAATGGGGACCGTCGGTCAACGACCGCCGGCATATTGTCTCAACCGTGCTGTACCTGTATCCGACGGACTCGCTTGTCGTCACGCTTGCCGGCCTGTTTGAATCGGGCCAGCCGATCAACCTGATACCCGATACCGGGATATTCGGCACGACGGATCTCAACGGCGACGGTGCTTCGTTTACCGACGCCTACCTCGGAAACTCCGATCGTGCGCCGGGCGTTTCGCGCAACGCCGATCGACTGCCGTGGGCGTCGACTATCGATCTTGGCCTGCGCTATCGATGGCGGATCGGCGATGGCCATCTCGAATTGTCAGCCGACGTATTCAATCTGCTGAACGAGGAGAACCTGTCGGGGTTCGCCAATTCCGCAACCCAGTCAAACCAGATACAGGTGTACGGACAGCCTTTTGTCCAGCGAAATGCAGGTGCGCCGCGCCAGTTCCAGTTCGGCATGCGCTATCTGTTTTGAGATGACGCGCGCCTCCGGGCAGCTCGCCGCGCCCGTCATTGCGAGCGCAGCGAAGCAATCTCATGAGATTGCTTCGTCGCTTCGCGCCTCGCAATGACGAATTAATCAGACCTTGCCTGGGATAGCGTCTCGAAATTCCAGCCGGCAACAGGCGTGGCCTGCGGATTTGATACCATAGCGACAGCACCCGATCGGATTTACAGGCAAGAAATGATG
>JAKEGN010000375.1 GCA_022615525.1 Woeseiaceae bacterium | reverse complement strand
CGTTGATGCGCGCGAGCATCTCGCTCGCAGCCTTTCGGGTGAACGTAATCGCAAGAATTTCCTCCGGTGCCTGGACACAAGCCAACAGGCGCAGGTAGCGCTGGATAAGCAGCTCCGTTTTGCCGGATCCCGCCGGAGCCTGGACGATGAAGGAACGTGTTACGTCAAGCGCATCGACGCGCGCCCGATCGTCTGCGGCAAGAAGACTCGCATCATCCGGCACGTTTGAGTTCCTCGACACGGCTCAGAATGGCAAGGCTGCCTGATTCCGGTTCGTTGCCACGCAGGTCGATCCGGATATCGCCCTTTGCGATCCCTGCGATGGCGGTGTTGGCGGCCTCGACCCATGAGGCCAGCCTTTCCGTCCAATCCGCGTGTCGCTTCGGGTCCCATTCCTCTGTGCCGCCGGTTCCCTTGTAGCTGATGGCTCGACTGTCAAGGTTGATGAGCAGGAGTCCGCCTATTGCCCCTCCGATCGCCATCGCGTAAACAACGAGCTGCAGGTCGAGCAACCGACCGTCTCTGTCCAACGGCGACTTTGGCGCGCCGGTCTTGTAATCGATGATCAGCCGGCTGTTGTCCGCCAGCCGATCGACGCGGTCCACCCGCAATGCCAGCGGAACGCCGAAACGTTCGAAATCGACGGCAAACTCAACCTGTTCGATGGCGAACGGTTGTCGCAAACGCTCAGACTCCACAAACATCTTCAGTACGCGGCGCAGACGCTGCTGTTCGAACTCCAGCAGCCGGCAATGCGTTGCATCGAGGTGCCTGCGTGCGGGCAGCAGGACCTCCGACAAGGAGCGTTCGATGCGTTGATCGATTTCTTCCTCCGTCCAGGCTGCGATTGCGCCGCTGTCCGGCTTGCCTGAGAGAAACCTGTGCAGGACCCGGTGCAGGATGCTGCCTTTCATGGCGGCCGGCAGGCCGGATTCGATCGCCGGCACATCCCGGATCCGAAGCCGGCCGCGTGCAAACGCAGTAAAGGGCTCGGTTGCCTGAGCCTGCACCGTGTATGCGCCCCCGGCCACCTTCTCGCCCGGCAAAATCGGCGGCGCAGGATCTGCCTCGACCGTTGCCACGGCCGAAGGATCCTGAAATTCTTTTGCATGCCAGCCCGGATCGGCCAACCCGTCGCCTGATGTCAGCGCGAGCCCCGACAACAATCGGCTCGGCGAAAGTTCCGCATCGCCATCGCTACGTGCCCAACTCAGTACGACCTCGCCGGCCGATGCACAAATGCGGCCGAGGAGCAATTCCGCGAATCGGTAATTGTCATGCGGCGTCGCGTCGGGCATGGAATGTTTTTCCTGCAGCGCACGCGAAACCAGCGCCAGCGGATTGGGTGGCAGCGGCCAGCGAGTCGTATCCATGCCGCAGACCCAGGCAGCGTCAAACGAAAGGCCGCTGGCTTCGAGCACACCCAGTAGCTGCACTATCCCGCCTTCGGCCTCCGGTTGAAAAATCACTTCCGATGCCATGCTGCAAATCCGATCGACGGCGGCCGTCATCGATCTTTCAGGTGTTACCAAACCGGTTGCTGCAAACTCTGCGAGCATCGCCCGCCATCTGTTCAAAAGCTGGTAGCCGGCACTGTCAGGCGGTGACTCGCCCGGCCATCCGAGCGCAACAAGGAGCCGGTCGAAGCGTTCTGCCCACGCCGTTGGACTTGCATTCCCCCGATGTTCATTCGTGAAAGCGATGACGCGTTCGATGGCGGCGTGCCAGCGGCGGGTATCGTCCGATTCGTCATGGCGCCGCAGCAGCGACGCGAGATCTGTTGGTGTCCAGGTCCGGTCCGGCCATAGTCGCAATTCGAGTTCGCAACGACTGCGACCGCTGACACCGGCACTTGAGATGAACGGGCTGCGAAGCAGGACGGCCATGTCCCGCGATGGCAGGCCACGCTGTAGCCACCGCAGCAGCAACAGTGCCACCGCAATCGCAGGAAATTCATTCAGCCTTCGACCGTAGGACACGTCGACGGCTCTGCGGCTAGCGGCGCCGGCGTATTGCCATCCCGGTGCCAGGCCTTCTCTCACCAGGCGAGCGGCGCCGGCTGCATCGGCCTGCAGGTCGGGGCAGATGATCGCAAGCTTCGCTCGTGGGGATTTTTGCAGAAAGCCCCTTGCCCACAGTCCGGCCGCCCGCAGCTCCTGCCGCCGGTCGCGAAACGACCGGCTGACAATGCTGGTGTTGCGGTCAGCAACCGCAGCCATCTCCACCGCGCAACCCTGGCGGCGGAGTTGCCCGACAATGCGCTCCATCGCCGGCGTCAGGCGGTCGAAGCCCGCTAACAATACCGACACCGGGGCGATGATCTGCCGTGATTCGAGCGCCGCAGTGACCAATGCCGGTAGCGACGCCGCATCCACCCAGTGATTGCGCCGCAGGGATTCGTCGTATGCCCGTGCCGCCCTGGCGAACTGTTGCTGATCGGCACTTCTGGCCGATCGCGACACTTCTTCGAGCGGCACGTCGTATTCCTGCAGTCGCTGCCAGGCCTGCCGGGCCAGTTGCACGGCACCTGCAAAGCTCAGCACGGCTTCCGCGCTGTGCTTCGCGAGGCAGCGTTCCCAGAGTATCAGCGAGGAGATCGGGTCGATGCGCAGCGGCCAGGGCCGGCTCTGGTCGGCTGAATCGAGCAACCGGTTCAGCCAGTCGCCACGAAAATAAATCTGGGCGGTATGCCAGGTTTCGTGACCTGTCGCAAGCTGTTGACTCGTGTGTTGCTCCTGCAGATCACGGGCAAGGCGGCGGCTCGCCGTTACGATGACCGTTGCGTTTTCAATGGCGCTTGCCAACCAGGGATACATGGATGCCGACGGTTGCACTCAGCAGCTGGAGTCGCACACGCGTGGCCCGCGAATGCGCTGCGTCCGGTCCGCGGAATGGACGGTCCTCAAGGTGCGTCCATCAAATGGCACCGCTATCTCGCAGCGATTGAATTTCAGCCGCACTGTAGTGCAATTCGTCGCGCAGGACTTCGTCCGTGTGTTGCCCGAGCAACGGTGCTGCATGCCGGTATTCCACCGGCGTATCTGAGAACTGCACAGGATTGCTGACGGTTGGCACGCATTCCACCAGGGCATGCGACAGTTGCCGCACAAGCCGTGCTTCGTCAGCAAACTCGTCACTGAATACCGCCTGCAAATCGTTGATGCGGCCGGCCGGTACACCCGCCGCGGCCAGTGCGGCAAGCCAGTGAGCCGATGAATTCTGCCGCATACGTGCAGCCATGAGCGCTATCAATTCCGTACGGTTTCTGACTCGCAAGTCGTTGCTCGAGAATTTTTCATCAGCAGCGAGGTGGCCAAGATTCATGCAATTTACGCAGGCCGCGAATTGCCGATCGTTGCCGACAGCGAGCATTACCTCGTCGTCGGTGGTTTCGAAAGTCTGGTATGGCACCAGGTTGGGGTGCGCCGTGCCGAGCCGGGTTGGAGACCGGCCCGTCATGAGGTAATTCTGCGCCTGGTTCGCCAGCCACGCGGCCTGCGTCTGGTACAGGGGAAGATCTATGCACTGGCCCGTGCCATCGCGTTGCCGGGCATGCAACGCCGCAAGTATTGCCGTGACCGCGTACATACCGGTCATGATATCGGCAACGGCGACGCCGACTTTCTGCGGTCGTCCGCCTTCAGAATCAGCAGCTCCCGTAATGCTCATGAGCCCCGCTTCTGCCTGGATCATCGCATCGTACCCTGGCCGCAGGCGGCGAGACCCTGTCTGGCCGTAGGCGGAAATGGAGCAATAGATGAGACGCGGATTCAGCTCGCGCAGGCTGTGCGCATCCAGACCGTACCTTGCCAGAGTGCCCACCCGAAAGTTCTCGATCAGGATGTCGGAAATCTTTGCCAGGTCCCTCACCAGGGCCTGCCCGCCGTCCTTCGCAAGATCAGCCGTAACGGATCTCTTGTTGCGGTTGGCAGATAGAAAGTATGCGGACTCGGTGGTTGACTTGCCGTTGCTGTCGGCCAGCCACGGTGGTCCCCAGAGTCGCGTATCGTCACCGCTGCCCGGCCGTTCGACTTTGATGACGTCTGCACCATAGTCCGCCAGCAACTGGCTGGCCCATGGGCCGGCCAGCACGCGGCTCAGATCCAGCACCTTGATACCGCTTAATGGTCCGCTCACCGTTTGCCCCGGAGATTCGCAACGCCGGATTGTCAACGGGGCGGACGTTCCACCGCAAGGCCGGAGGGAAACCGTTGACAACAGGCAAACAAAAACCCGGCCAGCCTTGCGGCTGGCCGGGTGGGTCCGCACGGAGATTGCGGATTGCGCGACTGAAACGTGTGAGG
>JAKEGN010000374.1 GCA_022615525.1 Woeseiaceae bacterium | reverse complement strand
GATTTCGGTGCAAGGCTCGGATCGATACCGGCGTGCGTGCTCGTATGCGACTGTACCTTCGGTGCGGGTGCCGGTGCAGCTGCGGGTTGCGGCTTGCTCGGCGGCAGCGGCTGCGGTTTCTTGTCCGTTTGCGGCATTTCGACCTTGACGTCGACACGACTTTCCGTGGCGCGCTGCGCCTCGGCGGCTGCCGCTTTGGCAGCCTGTGCGGCGGCCCGTTCGGCTTTAGCCAGCTGCTCGGCACTTTGCTGTCCGGCCGGAATTACCATGGTCTTCTCGAACTCGTCCTGTTCGGCATCGTTCGTCTGCTGATCGGCGAATCGCAACTGGTGATGACCGATGGTGATGACGTCGCCGTGCTGCAGGGCATGCTTCTTGATCAGCTTGCCGTTGACATAGGTGCCATTGGTACTGTTCAGATCCTCGAGAAACGAGTCGTTCAGAATGTTGATGATCAGCGAGTGGTGGCCGCTGACCGCCGGGTTGTCGATGCGCACATCGTTATCCGGCAGCCGTCCAACGGTGTATCGCTCTTTGGACATGTTGTATTCAGCCAGAACCTGACTATCCAGACTCAATATTAACCGTGCCATATTCTTGTTGCCGCTCTAGTCTTGACCGATGATCGCGAGATACTCCGGATTGCTGCGATTGATTGCACTCCGTCCGGACCCCGCCTCCCTTACTTGCGAAACAGGTTCGCAAGTTTCGCCAGAATACCCTTTCTGGCTGCAAATGATTCCGTAACCTGCGCCAGCATCACAGACACGTTGTCGCGCCCGCCGTGGTCGTTGGTTAGCTGCACCAATTGTTGACCAACCACATCAAGGCTAGCATTAAACGTCCTGATAGTTAAGTGAATATCCTCATCTTCGACCATATCCGGAAGGCCGTCCGAACACAGCAGATAGACATCCCCGGGCTCGACGTCGTACTCCTGCACCTCGACCTCGACGGTCGGTTCCACCCCCAGGGCTCGGGTAACGTAGTTGCGGTTGGTCGACCGCTGAGCCTCCTCCTCCGAGTAGAAACCGCGGTCCACCAGCTCCTGCAGCAGAGAATGGTCCAGGGTCAGTTGCTCGAAACGGTCGCCGCGCAGCCGATAGGCCCGGGAGTCGCCGACATGCGCCAGGGAGATCCGGTTGTCGTAGAACATCGCTGCCACGAGTGTGGTCCCCATGCCCTCACAGTGTGTCTGGCTTTGTGCCGTCTGGAAAATGATCTTGTTGGCGCGGGCGACGGCATCGCGCAATACGATCGATTGCCGCATGAGACCGGTCGTCGCATCGACCTCGTTGCGCTTTTCCCGGTTGGCGCCTTCGGCGGCAAGTTCGGTAATGGTTTGCACGGCGATGCCGCTGGCAACCTCGCCAGCGTTGTATCCGCCCATGCCGTCGGCCAGGACCATGAGCCCGATATCGGGATTGGACCCTATGGCATCCTCGTTGTGCTCCCGCACCTTGCCGGTATCCGAAATCTCGGCGAATTTGATCTTTCCACGCAGACTCATTTTGTGCTTTGTGCCTATTTGGTTTTCTTCAGGTCGACGCGTACTTGGCGCAACTACGCAAGGCGGCAGCCATTTCACCGCCATTCACAAAGCGATTTTCCGGGCGTTTGGCCATGGCTTTGAACAGCAAGGCGTCCACGCTCGGAGGAACGCCGGGCCGGCGGTTCGACACCGGTGCAGGATTTTCGGTCGTGATCTTCGTCATGAGCACTGCGATATTTGTTGCCTTGAACGGAACTTCCCCGGTAATAAGCTCATATAGAGTAACACCAAGCGAAAATAAGTCCGATAGCCCGGTCAAGGGTTCGGCATTCAGTTGTTCGGGTGACATGTACATCGGTGTGCCCAGAACGATGCCCGTTTTGGTCCTGTTGTTGTCGGTCAGTCGGGCAACACCAAAGTCACTGATCTTCAGCGCATCGTCCTTGCGATTGTAGAGCAGGTTCGCCGGTTTGATGTCACGATGGATGACTCCCTGTTTGTGTGCGTAGTCCAGTGCTTCAGCAGTTCTGGCGCACAATTCCAATGCTTTTCGCGGGGCCAGCAGTTTTTTCGGGTCGGTGAACGCCGTCAGGGGTACGCCCGGCAGGTACTCCATCGCAATGTATGCGAGATGCTTGTCTTCACCGGCGTCGAATACCGTGATGATGTTCGGATGCGTCAGGCGGCCTGCGGATTCCGCCTCGCGGAAGAAGCGCAGCCTGGCCTCAGCCAGCTCTTCATCCTCGAACTCCTTTTCGATCGGGATCACCTTGAGTGCTACCGCCCGGTTGATCCGGGGGTCGCGAGCGAGGTACACGGCGCCCATGGCGCCCCGGCCAATTTTTCTCTCGATCACGTAACGCCCAAGACGTTGGGGAATGCCACCGTCGCTATCACGCGTTGACAGCCTGTTGGTCGGCGGCGATTCCCCCTGTGTACGTTTCATCCACTCGAGCACCGCCTCCGCACGCTCCGGCTTGGCCTGTCCTTCGAATGCCAGTGACAGCTTGTACATGGCAGATGCGACGGCTTCACTTGGTGCGCAGCGGCGGAATTCGGCAAAAGCAGGCTCGAGCCGGCCGGCAGCCAGAAAATCCGACCCGCGCTTGAATGCATTGATAGCGGCCTTCTTGCCGGTCCCCGCAAGCCACCAGCAAAGTGCACCGGCACCGGCGATTATCACGAGCGCTCTGCCGATGTCGAGGCGCAATCGGCCGACGAGAAGCATCAAGGCGCCGACAAGTATGAGGCTGACAATCGCAACGACCGTGACCAGCACAATCTCGCGACGATTTCGCCCTGGCAGAAAAAGCACGATGAGTATGCAAACCAGTGCGGGAATAAGTAGCTCGAGAGCCTTGATCCATGCCGGCGCGATGACCACGTCATGTTGTTCGATATTGGCGAGCAGCGCAGCGACGATCTCCGACCGGGTCACGAATTGACCCGAGGGCAGGGTAGCGGCGGAGCCTACGAGTGCCGGGCTCGCATCGACAAACACCGTGCGGCCCTGGATGGTAACCGGATCGAGTTCGCCCCCCAGGAATTGCAAAGCGGTAAACCTGGGGAGTGGTGCGTAGTTGGTCAGGAAGATCGAAACATCGGAGCTGGAGATGCGTGGATCGGCGGCAAAGTCCGGATCGTGCAGCGCGATCGCGAGCGGCAGCGAGGGTGTCATGATGCCGGCCCGAAGATTCCACATCGTGGAGCCGCGGAGTATGCCGTCCCGGTCCGGGTTCAGGTTGAGCAATCCGCTTCGGGTTGCCACGTCCGCGTAGAGACTGTCCGCCGGCACGAAAACCGGAGCGCCGGACGCCAGTGTTGCCGCCCGGCCCGGCAGCCCGGCCGTTGTGTCGGAATCAGGTGGTTCCGCCAGGATGATACGGCGCACGTCGAGCGAGTTGAGCCGCTGGATGATCTGCCCGTAAGTATCGCTGATTTCGCTCGCGGACCTCTTCGACGGATTGATGCTGATGATCATTGCGTCGGCGAGCGGTTCATTGCGGACATGCGCCGCAACCTGGTCGTAAAGAATGCGATCCACCGCGACAAACCACTCGGCGGCAGGGCCGTACAAGAGGATCAGCAGTATGCTGACCAGGCTGAGCGTGACCAGTCGGTCCCGGTGTTCTTTTTTCGATTTTTCCACGATCACGGTTCTCTACATAACGTCGGGAGTATAGGAAATAGCAAGTGTTTTTAATGAGATAGGGTTGGCAGTTTTTTCGGGCGGCCGGGTCCCGGGGGCCGGTGCTATCATTGGGATTCCGCTACCGAATAGATCAATAAGCCGTCCGGAACCGGGGCTGGCGGGCCCCGAAATGACCGATCGGAGAGGGAGAGCAACCGGTGGGCCGGACCAAGACAGCGTACGTGTGCTCGGATTGCGGCGCGCACAGTGTCAAGTGGCAGGGTCAGTGCCCTGAATGTGCGGCCTGGAATACCCTGGTGCAAACGACCCTGCAGGTATCGAGCGCGGCAGCCGCCCCCCTGTCAGCGGCGTCCCGGCTGGACAGCTTGCTGGACGATGCCGGCGAACGCTACCCGACCGGGTTCGCCGAGTTTGACCGTGTACTCGGGTCCGGACTGGTGCCGGGTTCCGTGGTCTTGCTGGGCGGCGATCCCGGCGTCGGGAAGTCGACGCTGTTGCAACAGGTGGCGGCAAAATTGCCCGCGGAACTCAAAACCTGCTACGCGACCGGCGAGGAATCCCTTCGACAGATCGCCCAGAGGTCCCGGCGACTGGGGCTCGACAGTCCGGCCTTGAGTCTCCTGTCGGAAACGTCACTGGAAAACGTGCTGCAACAGGCCGTCGATCTGCGCACGCGTGTCCTTTTCATCGATTCGATCCAGACCATGGTTTCAGCGACGCTGCCGTCGGCTCCGGGTTCCGTTGCACAGCTCAGGGAATGCGTCGGGCGAATCGTACAGTTCGCCAAGCAAAAGGAGGTTGCTGTTTTTCTGATAGGGCATGTGACGAAGGAAGGTGCCATTGCGGGACCGCGTGTCGTCGAACACATGGTCGATACTGTCTTGTATTTCGAAAATGATCCTGCCAGCCGCTACACCGTGGTGCGCGCGGTCAAGAATCGTTTCGGTGCGAGCAACGAAATGGGAGTCTTCGCAATGACCTCGAGCGGATTTCGCGAGGTGCGAAATCCCTCCGCCATATTTCTCTCGGGTGATTCGACCGAGAGGCCCGGGAGCATCGTTTCGGTGGTCTGGGAAGGCAGCAGACCCTTGTTGGTCGAAATCCAGGCGCTGGTGGCTGGCGCGAACACAAACTACCCGAGACGACTTGCACAAGGCATCGATCAGAATCGCCTCGCCTTGCTGGTGGCCGTGCTGCAGAAGCACGGCGGAATTTCACTGGCGGGAGAGGACATCTTTGTCAACGTCGTCGGCGGACTGAGGGTGGTCGAAACCGCCGCCGATTTGCCGTCCCTGCTTGCCATTGTGTCGAGTTTTCGCGATCGACCCTGCCGGCAAAAACTGATGAGCTTCGGCGAACTGGGCCTCGCCGGGGAAGTACGTCCGGTCAAATTCGGCAACGAAAGGATCGCCGAGGCCGCGAAACAGGGATTCAGCGCTGCAATCGTCCCTCAGTCCAATGTGCCGCGAGACCCGATACCTGGCATCAGGATCATCGGTGTCAGCAAGCTCGATGACGCGTTGACACAGGCTTTCGCCTGACAGCGGCGCCGCGCAACGTCAGCTCCAGCTTCGGCCGAGAATATTCTCGAGGATGAATCGCGTGCCGAAATACGCGAGGCACAAAACGCCGAACCCCCACAGGTAGAGATAAACCGCTCGTTGCCCACGCCACCCGGCAAATTGCCGGCCTGCGATCAGTACGCCGAACAGCAGCAGCGCGAGCAGCGACAAAGCGGTCTTGTGCACCAGGTGGCGTGCGAACAGGTTGTCCACGAAGGCAAAGCCGGATACGACGGCGAGGAGCAGCGTGACGAAGCCGCCGCCGGCAATGCCGAACAATAATTTCTCGGTGGTCTCCAGGGGTGCAAACATGCGATTCATCGTGGAAATCCGTCCTGCCCGCAGGCGGCGCTCCTGAACGATGGAAAAGACTGCAACAATCGCGCCGACGGTCAGGAGCCCATAGGCGAAAAGTGAAATCAATATATGTGCCTGCATTTGCCAGGCAGCAGGCCCGGTACCCGCAAAGTCCGCAGGGTATCCGGTGGCAAGGGCGGCCAGTCCCGCCGGCAGGAACAGGCCACCGGCGAATCCCCGCAGTGTCGGTTCGAATGCGCCTATCGTTGCGATTAGCGCGAGCTGCAGCCCGATGAACGAGGCAGTGTTGCCGATCGACAACGCCAATCCGTCCGGTGGAGATATCAGGTTGATGAGCACAATGCCGTGCCAGACGATACCGGTCGCAGCGCAAAGCAAAGCCATGCCCGCAAGGGTGGACGAACGCCGGCTCACCGGTACCAGCCTGGACCCGGCAAGGGCCGCGCCGGCAATTATGTACAAGAAAAGAATTGTGATTTGAAACACAGAATCCCGGTAG
>JAKEGN010000065.1 GCA_022615525.1 Woeseiaceae bacterium | reverse complement strand
GTTGATTTCGGATGGCGGGATCCGCTATTCCGGTGACATCGCCAAAGCGATCGTCGCCGGCGCCTACTCGGTCATGATCGGCGGCCTGTTTGCAGGAACGGAGGAATCGCCGGGCGAAGTCGAGCTGTACCAGGGACGCTCGTACAAGTCCTACCGGGGCATGGGGTCGCTCGGTGCCATGGGCCAGAAGCACGGCTCACGCGACCGCTATTTCCAGGATGCAACGGAAGAACTCGAGAAGCTGGTGCCGGAAGGCATCGAAGGACGCGTCGCGTACAAGGGCTCGGTCGTTGCGATCGTTCACCAGCTGATCGGGGGCGTACGCGCCGCGATGGGCTACACCGGCAGCCACAACATCGACGAAATGCGTACTCGCCCGAAGTTCGTCAAGATAACGTCTGCCGGGATGCGCGAAAGTCACGTACACGACGTAACCATAACCAAGGAAGCGCCGAATTACCGAAGCAGCACCTGACAGCTTGCGGCACCGACCCTACCCATGAACCAAGCCATAAAGACGCAACCCCAAGCTCAAATTCCCGACATCCATGCGCACCGGATCCTGATCGTCGATTTCGGCGGCCAGTACACGCAACTCATCGCGCGGCGTGTACGGGAGTGCGGTGTCTATTCCGAGATCTATCCCTGGGATGCGGACGACGCATCTATCCGGAGTTTCCACCCGGCCGGGGTGGTCCTCTCCGGCGGCCCGGAGTCGGTCCATGTCGATAACCCCCCACGCGTCTCCCAGGCCGTATTCGACCTCGGTGTGCCCGTACTCGGAATCTGTTATGGGATGCAGGCCATGGCGGCGCAGCTCGGCGGCCGCGTGGAAGCCTCGAGTCACCGCGAATTCGGCTATGCCGAGATTACGCCGCTGGATTCCGATCTTTTGTCGGGCCTCGACGATTCCGCCGGGGACTCTGCCCGCGTCCTCAAGGTGTGGATGAGCCATGGCGATCGCGTGGTCGAGGTGCCGCCCGGGTTCACGATCACCGGCAAGAGCAGGAACTCGCCGCTGGCGGCGATGGAGGATCGCACGCGCCGCTACTTCGGCGTGCAGTTCCACCCCGAGGTCACGCACACGGCGCAGGGCCAGGCGATCATGCACCGCTTCGTACGCGAGATCTGCGGTTGTCCGGGGGACTGGACGGCGAGCAACATCGTCGCCGACGCCGTCAGACGGGTGCGCGAGGCGGTGGGGGGCGACAAGGTATTGCTCGGCCTGTCCGGTGGCGTCGACTCCTCGGTGGTCGCGGCCCTGCTGCACGAGGCGATCGGCGACCAGCTGACCTGCGTTTTCGTCGATCACGGCCTGTTGCGTTACCACGAAGGCGACCACGTGATGCAGACCTTCGCCGATCATCTCGGCGTCAACGTGATCCGGGTGAACGCGGCCGACAGGTTTTTTGCCGCACTGCATGGCGTGTCCGACCCGGAAGACAAGCGCAAAACCATCGGCAGCCTCTTCATCGACGTGTTCGAGGAGGAAGCCACCAAACTCCGCGACGTGCGCTGGCTCGCGCAAGGCACCATCTACCCGGACGTCATCGAATCGGCAGGATCGAAGACCGGCAAGGCACACGTGATCAAGTCGCACCACAACGTCGGCGGACTGCCGCTCAAAATGCGCATGCAGCTGGTCGAACCCCTGCGCGAATTGTTCAAGGACGAGGTGCGGCAGATCGGTCTCGAACTCGGGTTGCCGCGCGAAATGGTCTTTCGCCACCCGTTTCCGGGTCCGGGACTCGGAGTGCGGGTACTCGGTGAGGTCCGGCCGGAGTACGTCGCGTTGCTGCAACTCGCCGACGACATTTTCATCGATGAACTGCGAAAACACGGGCTGTACGACAAGGTCAGCCAGGCGTTTGCCGTGTTCCTGCCGGTACGCTCGGTGGGCGTCATGGGCGACGGCCGGCGCTACGATTTCGTGATCGCGCTCCGTGCGGTCGAAACCATTGATTTCATGACTGCCCGCTGGTCCCGCCTGCCATACGAATTCCTCGAAAACGTGTCATTGCGAATCATCAACGAGGTCAAGGGTATCTCCCGGGTCACATATGACATTTCCGGCAAGCCCCCCGCGACCATCGAGTGGGAGTGAGGGGATTCTCCGAGCCATTCGGCTTCATCACATGACGTGACGGGTCCAATGCTGCGCAGATTTTCCACTGTCAACACAAATGCGCGCGATTTCTCCTCAGGAACTCGATGAGTGTCTCGATATCGTCTTCGTCATTGTATAAATGAATCGATACGCGGATTCGGCCGTCGTCACCCCAGAACAGGATGTTTTCTGCCGCCGCGAGTTCAACAAGCCTGGCCGGATCCGGGTGGGCAAAACAGATGTTGCCTGCACGCCCGTCGCGGGATTCAGGCGTCATGATCTCGAGGTCCAGCCCCTGCAATGCTTCAATCAACAGGTCCCCCAGCCGGATCACATGCCGACGGATCCGGTCGATGCCAATCGCGCGAAGGTACTGCAACGATTCGCGCAGCAGGTAGACATCCAGGTGGTTCGAATTGCCGACCTGGACACGATTGGCATCGTGCCGCGGAACGATCTTGCCGCTCGCCTCGTCCACAATCGCGGAACGCCAGCCGATCCCTTTCGGCTCGAAAGTCGGCCGGCGCTTCCTGTTCCAGGCAAATATTCCGGTTTGCGTGCCCAGCAACCATTTGTAGCCGGCGCAGACGGTGAAGTCCGCCTGCTGTCCGTCGACCGGCGTAACGCCGAGCGCATGACTGACGTCATTCAGCAGCGGAATGCCACGCGCCCGGAGTTCTGCCGAAAGTCTCTCAATATGCAGCAGTTGTCCCGTCCTGTAGCTGACCTGGCTGACGTACATCAGTCGCGTCCTGTCATCACAGGCATCGACAAGTTTCTCGATGTCGACGTGCCAACGATCGGGTTCGACCATCCTTGCGTCCACGCCGAGTTTTTGCAGCCCGGAAAAAGCGAACCGCCCGGAGGCATATTCGATTGTCGAGGTAACGGCGTTGTCACCCGGCCGCCAGTCTATCGAAGAGATAACCTGCGAAATGCCTTCTGAGGCACTGCCGACCAGCGATATGTCGTCGGCCTGCATGTGCAGCAGGCCAGCGACCAGGGAGCGAACCTCCTCATTGACCGCCCAGTGCTGCCAGTATCCGTCATAGCCTCGCGCCTTGTCAGCCGCATAGTCCTCAAAGGCTTGTCGATGCATTTTCAACAATGGCGGCTCACCGCCGGCAACCAGGTTGGTAACTCCCTCGAGCGCAATAAAATCGGACTTTGAAACCAGCCCTGGCATTGCAAGCCTCCTTTGCTATCAACGCAGCTCAGGAGTGGGGTCACTCGCAATGCTGTCGACAGTCAGATAACGCCATAGATCAGAATAACCAAAATGGTCAGCGGCACGATATATCGCACCAGAAATTGCCAGACGGGAAACTGTACACGCTTGCCGAGCTGCAGTTCTTCTCGTGCCGCACTCCCGGACACGATCCAGCCCGCAAATATTGCCAGCAACAGCCCGGTAACCGGCATCAACACAGCGGACGTCAGATAATCGAGGAACCCGTAAATCGTTTTTCCGGCAACGGGCTTGAAATCTGCCAGCAAGTTGAAAGAAAGAGCACAAAAAATGCCGATGAGCCAGGCCGCGGTACACACCAGGTAGGTGCTGCGAGCCCTGGAGTAACCGTAGCGGGCCTGCAAATGATCGGCCGGCGGTACCACGAGGCCGACCGATGACGACCACGCCGCGAGCACGAGCATGACAAAAAACGCAATTCCGATGACACCGCCGAAGGGCATCTGGCCGAATGCAACCGGCAAAGATTGAAAAACCAGGCCGGGGCCTGAGGACACTTCGAGCCCATTGGAGAACACGATTGAGAAAATGATCACACCGACTACCAGTGCAACAGACGTGTCCAGGATCGACACAATTATTGCGGCCGGGGTCAAAGCAATGTTGCGCGGCAAGTGCGAGCCGAAAGCGACCATGACGGACTGCGCCAGACCGAGGCTGAAGAAAG
>JAKEGN010000373.1 GCA_022615525.1 Woeseiaceae bacterium | reverse complement strand
GATGACGACCGATATAATTATGGCAAGGGCGATGACAATGTCTGCAACTGGCATCTGGGACAGCTTGGCGGCGAACCGTCACCGGTGGGGGAATATGATTTGCGGGGGATTCTAACAGAACATCCCGGCTGCGCATCATGTCATGGCGCCGTTGTCTCATCAGGGATGAGGCACGACCTGGGTCGCATGGCCAGCGGATTTCAATTTGGCGGCGACGGCTTCAGCGGATGCGCGGTCCTTTTGCGGGCCGATGCGGACGCGGTGCAGAGAGGTGTCACCCGATCGGATCTGGCTCAGGAATGCAGCATAGCCTTGCTTGCGCAAGTCGGCTGCAAGCCGTTCTGCGTTCTGCTGGTTGGAAAAGCTGCCGAGTTGCACCGCCCAGAGGCCCGTGTCGGAGGTCGCTGTGCCGCTCGTGTCCGCCGTTGCTTGCGGGGTCGCCTGCTTGGGTGGCTCCACTCGCGCTGGTGCCGGTTCGGGCTCACTCGCCTTTGCCTGGGCGGATCCGCCCGACGCCGCGGGCTGTGTCGCTGATGGGGTGCTGGCTGCCGGGACCGGCTCGTCGCGGTCGCGATCGAGCACGATCGTCTGCTGCTTCTGTGCCTCGCCGTCCTGGCCTGGCAGTAGCAGCGTTTCGCTGATGATTTCGCTCTCCTTCGGAGGGCCATCCAGGAACACAGGAACGATGATGACAGCGAATACAACCAGTACGATAACGCCAATGATGCGCTCTTTCAGTGCTCTGTCCATTCGGAATCCATGCGGTTGTTGCTCAGGAGCCGGTTTTCCGGCGTGCCGGCCCGGATTGGCGGCGCGAGTATAACGCATCGAGCGCGGGACCGACCACGTAGAAGGACCCGCAAATCAGTGCAATGTCGTCGGCGCCCGCGCGCAGCGCGGCCTCATCCAGCGCCAGTTCGATGCTGTCGGCGACCACGCAAGGCTTGTTGCAGACCTGCGCGATGGTGGTCGCCAGCGCCAGTGCGGGCATAGCCCGCGCCGATTTCGCGGTAACGGCAATCCAGCTGTCGATGACAGGATCCAAAGGTCGCACCACGGATTCCACGTCCTTGTCCCCGAGCATGCCGATGACCGCAACGATGCGCCGCCGCGGAAACGTCGTTTGCAGGCTGTCTGCAAGGACCCGGGCGGAATCGGCATTGTGCGCGACGTCGAGCAACCAGTCCCGGCCGCAGTGCACCGTCTGCAAACGACCGGCGAGGGACAGCGAGCCGAGCACGGCGTCGACCGTGTCCTTCTGCAACAGCTCGTCCATGCCGAGGAACTCCAGCAAGGTCAGCACAGCGGCCGCATTGTCGATCTGCACGGTCGCGCCCAGCGACGGTGGCCGCAACCCGTCGAGGCTCAGGCGACGGCCGCGCCAGCTCCACAGCCCCCTGTTCCCCGAACTTCGGATTACACGATAGTCGCGGCCGGCGACCAGCAGCAGTGCTCCGGTTTCTGCAGCACGCCGCTCGACCGCGACCGGCAGTTTCGCGGAGCCAAAAACAAAAGGCTTGCCGGCACGAAGGATGCCGGCCTTTTCCGCCGCAATCGTTTCGACGTCGGGACCCAGCCATTCGCAATGGTCGAGCCCGACATTGGTAATGATCCCGCCATCGGGCTCGACTGCGTTGACTGCATCGAGCCGGCCTCCCATGCCGACTTCCAGCACCATGGCGTCGACACCGCGGTCCTCGAACACGCACAGCGCAGCCAGCGTGCCGAATTCGAAATAGGTGAGCGGCACACCGTTACGTACGGCCTCGACGCGTTCCAACGCCGCGATGATTGCGCCATCCGCACAGTCCACGCCGTCGACGCGAATGCGCTCATTGTAGCGTTGCAGATGTGGCGACGTGTAGCAGCCGACCTTCAGCGAGCGACGCCGCAGGAACGCCTCCAGCATGTGCGCGCAGGAGCCTTTGCCGTTGGTGCCGGCCACGTGCAGGACAAGTTGCGGGCGTTTGAGCTCGAGACGACCGAGCACCTCCGACACCCGCTCGAGACCCAGCTGTATCTCGTTGGGCGTGAGCGTTGCCAGCCAGGCGAGCCACTGATCGAGATCACGGGAAGAACCGCTTTGCGTCATGCGGCGTCGCGGCAGAAACTCAGGCGGACGGCTTCGGCCGCTGCTCGAACTTCGCCAGCAGCTCCGCGATCTGCTCGCGCAGCTTCCGCCGGTCGACGATCATGTCGATCGCCCCGTGATCCAGCAGGAACTCGCTGCGCTGGAATCCCTCCGGCAAGGTCTGTCGCACCGTCTGCTCGATGACCCGCGGACCGGCGAAACCGATCAACGCCTTGGGTTCGGCGATATTGACGTCACCCAGCATCGCGAGGCTCGCGGAGACCCCGCCCGTGGTCGGATCGGTCATTACCGAGATGTACGGAATCCTGTTTCGCCCCAGTTCGGCAAGCGCCGCCGCGGTCTTGGCCATCTGCAGCAGGGAGAACAGGGCCTCCTGCATGCGCGCGCCGCCGCTGGCCGAAAAGGAAATCAGCGGCACGCGCGACTCTATACATTGCTTTGCCGCGCGGCTGAATCGTTCGCCGACCACGGAACCCATCGAGCCTCCCATGAACGAGAACTCGAATGCGCAGACCACCACGGGATGACCGAGCAGGTTGCCCTTTGCTGCGACCAGCGCATCCTTCTCGCCGGTCATTTTCTGCGCCTGCAACAACCGGTCGCGATAACGTTTGCTGTCCTTGAACTTCAACGGGTCCTGTGGTTCGAGATTGGCGCCGATCTCTTCGATGGTATCCTCGTCGAGAAAACTGGCGAGCCGCTGCCTTGCGCCGATGCGCATGTGATGGTCGCATTTCGGGCACACGTGCAGATTGCGCTCGAGCTCGGTTCGATAGAGCTGCGCATCGCAGTTCGGGCACTTGATCCAGATTCCCTGCGGCACGGACCGGGTTCGGTTCTCGGTCTTGATGCGCGAGGGCATCAGTTTTTCAAACCAGCTCATGGTGTCACATCATATACGAATATCGGGGATGCGCCCCAGGGCTGGCACACTGACAGGCAAGGCAAATTCCTCCGGGTACGAGACCTGTACCAGCGTCAGTCCGTGCGCCGGCGCCGCCACGTCCGCGGCGCAGCGATCGCGCCCTGCCAGCACGTCGGCTGCCCGTGTTATGGGTGAATCGCCGCAACCGACAGCCACCAGCAGACCGACGACATTGCGCACCATGTGCTGCAGGAACGCATTGGCGGTCACGGTCAGGCTTACCCAGTCGCCGTCACGGTCGATGTTGATCGCGTGGACTTTACGCACCGGACTCTTGGCCTGGCAGCCGGCGGCGCGGAACGCGGAAAAGTCGTGCTCGCCGTGGAGGCACGCTGCCGCTGCACGCATCCTGTCGATGGCCAGTGCCTGATGCACCCACCAGGCCCGGTCGCGATAGAGCGCCGATCGAACATTGCGATTCAGGATGAGATAGCGGTAACTGCGCGATCGTGCCGAGAAGCGCGCATGAAAATCATCGCGGACGAAGGAAACCCAGGTGACATTGATATCGGCGGGCAGGTTGCTGTTGATACCGAGCAGCCAGCCGCGCAACGAACGCGTGGTCGTCGCATCAAAATGGACTACCTGGCCGGATGCATGCACGCCCGCATCGGTCCGCCCCGCGCAGACAGCTTCCACGGTGTGGTTCGCAACGGCTGCAATCGCTTCCTCGACGAGCGACTGGACGCCGATGCCGCTGGCCTGTCGCTGCCAGCCGTTATATCCCGTGCCGTCGTATTCAATGCCGAGGGCAATTCGCATGGCAAGGTAGGTAAGGCGAACGAAGTCACGCCGGGGCGTGGGCTAGTTGGGCAGGGAATCCAGCAGTTTCTGCGCTTGCTGGCGCTGGGCGGCATCTCCTTCATCGAGCACTTCCTCGAGGATGCTGCGTGCACCGGCGGGGTCTCCCATGTCGACGTAGGCCCGGGCGAGGTCCAGCTTCGTGCCAACCTCGGTCATGGTCCGAGCATCGTGCAGGTCGTCGGAAATATCTTCCGGGGTCAGCGCCTGCGTCCTCGTTGTGTCGTCATCGTCGTCCACGTCAGGCTGGACGCCACGCCTGATTCGCGGCTGTTCGACCGTACGGTCGGTGCGCTTCTGGTTGACCGTATCGCTCATGCCACTCACCTTGAGCGCCGCCGTCAGGTCGTCCAGGTCGAGATCGACATCGGTGCTGCCGGCAGCCAGACCAGGCAAAATGCCGGTCTCATCCGACTGGTTGTCGGCGCTGAACATGTTTTTCGGCAGCGCCTCGGTCTTCGCGAAATCGAACTCGTCGTCCGAACTCAGCAGTGTGGATTCGTCATCGTCCACCGGCGCCAGCATGGTGCGCTCGTCGTCGGAGAGCCCGGACTCGAAATCGTTGCCGGTTGCAACCGCCATCTCGTCGCTCAGGACCTGGGTCATGCCGGTGGCATCGAGCAGGCCCCGGTCGATTTCCAGCCCGACGTCGGTGTCCTCCTTGTCGTCGTCACCTGCAAATGCAGCGTGCAGCCCGGTATCCGACACCGCCGGGTTCTTGCCCGTCGATGCCGAGTCGTCCAGCTCATCCAGCAACAGGTTTCGGCCCGTCTCGTCGAGATCGCCGCCGAATTCCAGGGTACGGCTCTCGGAGGTGGAATCGAGATCGGAAAGGTCGATGACGTCGTCGGCATCCTCGGCCATGTCTGTATCGCCCAGGCCCTGGAGATCCAGGTCGAGATCCTCGACGTTGATCTCGCCAGTGGATTCCTTGCGGCTGTCGTCCTCGTCGTCGAGGCTCGCGAGCGCCGTCTCGTCGTTGTCCGCAAAGGACGGCAGCTCCCCGGTAGCTTCCAGGCTGGCAAACTGTTGCTCGATGGTCGGGGTTTCGACGGTGCGGCTGGTTTTCGTCGACTTGATGGTGGGGCTTTCGAAGGTCGGGCTGGCGCGACGCCCCGCCGGCATCTCGCGCGTGCTGGACGCCGACGTGTCTTCTTCTTCATCGAACGCGAAATCGATGCCGCCGGTGCTCTCGCTCATCGCCGGCCTGCCGCCGCTGTCGGCGCCGAGGTCGATGACATCGCTGGCCATACCGTCCGGGCCGCCGCCGGCGAAGTCGATGTCGAGCGCGCTGGCCTCGTCCATCGCACCTTCGAATGACAGGTC
>JAKEGN010000064.1 GCA_022615525.1 Woeseiaceae bacterium | reverse complement strand
TCGGGCAGTTCTCCGGCGAACTCCAGCATCTGCTCCCGTGCCTCGATGCCGATTACCGACTGCAATTCGCGCACGAGGTATGGATAGGGATGCGCCCCCACCGCCGAGCCCAGCAGGTAGTAAATGCCCGACGGATCCGATACCCATTCGCGCAATGCCTCGTCGATCGCGGCACGCAGGGTCCGGTCGCCGCTTTGCACCGGATACACCTCGGCCCCCAGCCGGTGCATGCGATCGACATTCGGCGCCTGCCGTTCGATGTCTACCGCACCCATGTACACACGGCACGGCAGGCCGACTCGCGCGCAGGCGGCAGCGGCCGCCACCCCGTGCTGTCCGGCACCGGTCTCGGCGATGACTCGCTTCGCGCCCAATCGCTTTGCCAGCAACGCCTGGCCTATCGCGTTGTTGATCTTGTGCGCACCGGTGTGCGCGAGATCCTCGCGCTTCAGCCAGACCTCGGTGCCCCATTGTTCGCTGAGCCGCGGCGCAAACGTGAGCGCCGTCGGCCTCCCCACCCATTCGCGCAACTCGCGGCGGAACGCGTGCTGGAATTCCTCGCTGTGCAGGTGCTCCCGTATCCCGGCCTCGAGACGCTCGAATGCCGGCACCAGCGTCTCCGGCACATAACGGCCGCCGAAAGGCCCGAAGCGGCCGCGCTCATCCGGCAGTTCGCCCCGGATCGATGCCCGCAGCAAACGCACTTTTTCGGCAGTATCCAGTACCGATTTCATGATTCGCTCATTCCTGATTGTGCGGTGCGCACCGCGTCGATGAATTCACGTATTTTGCGCGGATCCTTCCTGCCGGGTGCAGATTCGACTGCACTCGAAACGTCGACGCCGAAAGGATGCACCCTGGCAATCGCCGCTGCGACGTTGCCCGCGCCCAGCCCCCCGGCGAGGATCATGCGACCGCGCAGCGCAAGCTCCGCGGCGCGATCCCAGTCCGTCGTTTCACCGCGTCCGCTCAACCGGCCCTCGTAGAGGAACTCCGCCGGCAGCGTATCGACTTCATCGCCCTCGCGCATCACCGGCCAGCGCCGTACCCGCGGCGGCACGCTGAGATTGTCGAAATCGCGCGCATCCGTCTGCAGAACATCCGGCTCGAACACATCGAGCACTTCCTGCCAGGCGTCATCGTCCGGGTGCAGCATGACCGCAACCCGCAGCACGCCCGGCGCAACGCCCTTCGATATGGCTCTCGCATGCTGCGGTGTAACGCGCCGCGGCGATTCGGCAAACACGAATCCGACCGCGTCCGCGCCGGCACGGACCGCGGCACGCACACCTTCCTCGTCCGTCATGCCGCAGATTTTGATCAGCACGCTCATGCGATCGCGCCGCCGCGCCCGGCCCGCAGCATTAGGGCAATAAGGGCCGCCGGATCAGCGCTCCTCATCAGCGCCGTGCCGACCAGCGCCATGCCGTAGCCGAGCTGCCGCGCAGCGGCCGCATCCGCCGCCGAATTCAGGCCGCTCTCCGCGACGCAAACGGCGCCTGCGGGCAGCCGCGGCGCGAGTTTACGCAGCCGCTCCGGGCTGACAGCAAGGGTGCGCAGGTTTCGCGTGTTGATGCCGATGAGCAGCTTGTTGTTCTCCGCCTGCGAGCGGTGCCTTTCACTGTCGAGCAATGCCGTGCATCGGTCCAGGTCGCCGGCATCGAAGCATTCGAGCAGCACGAACATCGAGTGCTCGTACGCGCAGTCGAGCATGGCCCGGAGCTGCGCATCCGGAAGTATCGCCGCGATCAGCAGCACGCCGCTCGCACCGGCGGCGCGCGCCTCGAGGATCTGCCGTGGATCGACCAGGAAATCCTTGCGCATCACGGGGACACCGGAACCCGAAACCGCCTCGACGACCTCGCGCAGGTGCTGCAGGTCTCCGTCGAAAGCCGAGGGTTCGGTCAACACCGAAATGCCTGCAGCACCGCCGCGCACGTAGTTGCGGGCACGCGCGCCGCGATCGTCGCCGGCTGCGCCGAGCCGTCCCTCCGAAGGCGAGCTGTTCTTGATCTCGGCGATCAGGTCGAAATCACTGAGACGAAATGCATGCAACGGCATGTCGAGATCGGCTGCAGCAATGGAAGGCGGCATCGCAGCGGCGCGCGCCTTGCTGGCAACTGCCATCTTTCTCAGGAAGTCGCTCATCGGCCGGAAAAATGCCTTGCGAGCTTTTCGAGGAACCGATCGGCTGCGCCTTCGTCGATCGCCGCCGCTGCCATCTCGACACCCTGCCGGGCATCCCGCGCCATTCCCGTCACTTCGAGTACCAGCGACGTACCCATGAGCAGCGCATCGCGATGTGCGCCACGGTCCTCTCCCGCAAACACGCGCCGCAACTCCGCGGCATTGCGGCTTGCATCGCCGCCCGCAAGATCCTGCGGCGCACAGCGGTTCACGCCGTATTGCTCCGGCACGCGGCGCGTTTCCGTCACGCGCCCGGGCCGCACATCGAACAGCACGAACTCACCGACCGGCGTTGCCTCGTCCCAGCCCGGTTCGCCGTGAACCACGAAAGCACGCTCGATCGGCATGCCGGCCAGCGTGTCGGCCATGAGCTTTGCGGCCGGCAGGCTGAATGCACCGATCAGCTGGTACGGCGGCGCCGCCGGATTGGTGAGCGGCCCGAGCAGGTTGAACACCGTGCGCACGCCGAGCGCGGTGCGCACCGGCATGATCGCTTTCATCGCAGGGTGATAGGCAGGCGCAAACAGGAACGTGAAATCCGTAGCCTCGAGGCAGGCGACGGCTGCCCTGCCGTCCAGCGGCAGCGGCACGCCGAGGCACTCGAGTATGTCGGCGCTGCCCGAGCGACTCGATATCGAGCGGTTGCCGTGCTTGACCACGCGCGCGCCGCAGGCGGCGGCGAGCAGTCCTGCGCCGGTCGAGAGATTCAGGCTGCCGGAGCCATCACCGCCGGTCCCCACCGTATCCACGGTCGGCGCGCCTTCCGGTATGCCGGGATTCACCGCCAGCTCCCGCATGGCAGTGGCGAAGCCGCGAATCTCTTCCGCCGTTTCGCCCTTGGCGCGCAGGCCGGCCAGCAACGCGCCGGCGACCGGTGCCGGCATGTCGCCGTGGGCCATCGCGCGCATGATCGACGCCGCTTCGGATTCGCTCAACGATTTGCCATCGAGCAGGCGGTTCAGCAACGGTGCGTAGGAACTGCTCATGCGGACCTCATCGCGAGGAAGTTGGCCAGCAGCCGATTGCCTTCCGGCGTCAATACGCTTTCCGGGTGAAACTGCACGCCCTCGAGAGGCAGGCTGCGGTGCCGCACGCCCATGATCTCGCCCTGCTCCGTCTCCGCGGTCAATTCCAGCTCCGCCGGCAGCGACGCATGCTCCGCGCACAGCGAGTGATAGCGGCCCGCTTCGAACGGTTGCGACAGGCCGGCGAACAGATTTCGCCCGTCGTGCTTCACCATCGAGGTCTTCCCGTGCATCAGACGCCCGGCGCGGACGATCGCGCCGCCGTAAAATTGCACAAGGCACTGGTGACCGAGACAGACGCCGAGCAGGGGGATGCGTCCGCCGAAGGCGCCGATCATGTCCAGTGAAACGCCGGCATCCTCCGGCCGCCCGGGGCCCGGCGATATCACGAGATGGGTCGGATCCAGGGCAACAGCCGTCTGGATATCGATAGCATCGTTCCGGTACACCAGCACCTCGGCCCCTTGCGCCGCGAAAGCCTGCACCAGGTTGTAGGTGAACGAGTCGTAGTTGTCGATCAGCAGCATGCGCACGGGTGATCCCTTCACAATCCCTCTCCCGCGATATCCAGGGCGCTGCGCAGGATCGCACTTTTTGCCAGCACTTCCTGGTACTCCTTCTGCGGCGAGCTGTCCGCAACGATTCCTGCGCCGGCCTGGAAGCTGTACTCGTCTCCGTGGAAAACCAGGGTGCGTATGGTTATCGCCTGGTCCATGTCGCCGCCTACGCCGAAATAGCCTGCGGTCCCGGCGTACAGTCCACGCCCGGTCTGCTCCATCTCGTCGATGATTTCCATCGCCCGCACCTTCGGCGCCCCGACCAGTGTGCCTGCAGGAAAACTCGCGGCGAACAGGTCGAATGCGTCGTACTGCGGCGCGAGTTCCCCCTGCACACCGCTGACGATGTGCATCACGTGACTGTAGCGTTCGATGGCGCGATACGGATCGACGCGCACACTTCCGGGTGTGGCGACACGGCCGAGATCGTTTCTCGCCAGATCGACCAGCATGACGTGCTCCGCCGATTCCTTCGGGTCGGCCAGCAGCATTGCCTCGTTACGCAGGTCCTCTTCCGGCGTGGCGCCGCGAGGCAGGGTCCCGGCGATGGGGCGCAGCGATGCCTGTCGGCCATTCAGCTTCACCAGTGCTTCCGGCGAAGAACCCGCAAGTTGCAGGTCGCCGAAATCGAGATAGAACATGTAGGGCGACGGATTGAGAAGTCGGAGCGCGCGGTAAACTTCGAAAGGGGCAACGTTGCTCCTGCCAGTGAACAGCACCGAGAGCACGATCTGGTAGATATCGCCTGCCGCTATGTATTGCTTGCAGGCCCTGACGCGATCCGCGTATTGCGCCTCACTCATCCCCGCCGACGCCTCGCTGATACGAACCGTGCCACCGTTCACCGGGATCGGGCCGCGCAGCAGGCGTATCACTTCCTTGCGGAGACTCTGGCGCTCCTGTTCCGATCCGTCGTGCAGCAAGGCAACGCGCCGTGTCAGGTGGTCGAATACGAGTACGGACGACGCCGCGACGAATGCGGCATCCGGTATGTCGTTCCTTGCCGGACGTTGCCGTGGCAGGCGTTCGAACAGTCGTACCACGTCGTAGCCGGAGACGCCGACCAGTCCGCCGGAGAACGGCAGGCCATCGACGAGTGGCAGCGGCCGTGGCGCCTCCCCGAGCGCGACGCGCAGGGCATCGAGGTATTCATCGCGACCAGCCGGACGGGGCAGTTGCCGTGCTCCGATCTGTATGCCGCCCGGTCCCATGCGCAACTCGAGCGCATCGCCGAATCCAAGGAACGAGTAACGCGCAAGGCGCTCGCCGCCTTCGACGCTCTCAAGCAGGTAGCGCGGCGCGAGCGACGACAACTTCAGGTAAGCCGACACCGGTGTGTCGAGATCGGCAGCTATGTCGAACGGTGGCTTCATTGTCTGTGTGTTGTTTCGGTGTACGTGCCGATTGAATGCGCCGGATACAAAAAAGCCCGGCCCCGAGGGTGGTTTCGGAGTCGGGCTTTGCGATTTGATCTACTGCTTGTTTTGCTTGTGCTGGAACGTCAGGCCGCAACCCACTCCTTGCGGGGTTGCCACCACCAGCTGTTGCGATTGATCTGCGGGTTCCTCATGGCATCCGAGTATCCCCGCGGGCATTACGGGCGTCAAGCCGCCCGGCGAGTGCATTGGTTTCGATCGAGACTAAATGACAGTCACCGCAGCAAGCGCAGCCGACCCGCAATGAAATAGTGC
>JAKEGN010000372.1 GCA_022615525.1 Woeseiaceae bacterium | reverse complement strand
TAGGATGGTTCCACGCGGTCGAATCTGTAAAGGTCGTCATGATAGAGGCGCTTGACGCGTTTGCGCGCCGGCATGCTTGTGCGAGCCGCTGTCACTCCTTCACGCTTCGTGCAGCGATGGCCGCCGTAACAAACCGTCGCGGCGAACGACGAACAGCCCGACAAGGACGAGGGCCAGAGGCAAGAGCGGCAGCGTTACCAGCAGGTTCCAGCCGAAATAGTGTATGACGACGCCTGCCAGCAGCGAGGCACTGGCGGAGGTCCCGAAAACCGTGAACTCATTGATCGCCTGTGCCCTGAAACGTTCGCCCATGGTATAGGTCAAGGTCAGCATGGTGGTGCCGCCGACGTAGAGAAAATTCCAGCCGACGCCCAGCAAGATCAGCGCATACCAATAGTGCATGTAGCTATGTCCATGCAATCCGATGAGCGATGCGCCGGTCAACGCGAGTGCGCCGGCCACCATGATCTTGACCGTACCGAAGCGGTCCATGAGGAATCCTGCGAACAGCGAAGGCAGGTACATCCCGAGTACGTGGCTGCGAATGACATTGGCCGTTTCCTCGATCGCAAAGCCATCGTTCACGTGCATGCTGATGGGTGTTGCCGTCATCAACAACGTCATTACACCGTAGGCAACCGCCGCACTCAGTACGGCGACGCGATACAAGGGTTGGCGCACTATCTCTCTCAGGCTGCGATCGGGCTCGACATTCTGCGTTCCTGTCTCGCCGCGTAAGGGGCTCAGGAAGAGCATCGACAGACTTTGCAGCACGAACAGAACCGCGACCGCCATGAGGGTACCCGCGTACTGCACGTTGCCCGACCAATACTGTCCCTGTGTGACCAGCTCCGGTCCCAGCAGCGCGCCGCCGATTGCACCGACCAGCACCAGCGAGATGGCGCGGGCGGTGTGACGACTATCCACGCTTTCCGCTGCCGCGTAGCGGTATTGCTGGGTAAACGCCATGTTGATGCCGAACAGTCCGGCGGAAAACGTAAACAAAACGAAGCTCCGCTGCTCGAGTGCGATCGCGGCAAGCAATACCGCAGCGGCCGCAGACAGTGATCCGAGCATGAACCCGGCCTTGCGCCCGATACGCCGCATCAGAGCGGTCGCCGGGATCGCAGTTACCGCAACGCTGACCACCATGAGGGACACCGGCAATGTCGCGAATGCCGGATTGCCTGCCAGCATCGAGCCGATGATGCCACCGAGCGTCACGATCACGATCGAACCTGTAGCCGAAACCAACTGGCAAAAAAACAATATGCAAAGATTTCGCAAGGTCACCCCAATCCGGTCGCGACATGACAATCGCCACAGCGCTGCATTCTCACACAAACGGGGCGCCATGTTGCATGGCTGGAACGGCTATAATAAGCGATTACGGCGACCGGACACCGCATGCTCTTTGACCTGCACTGCCACACCACGGCTTCCGATGGCGCTCTTGCCCCGGCCGAGTTGCTTGCGCGCGCGCTTGACAGCGGCGTGAGCTGCATCGCGATCACCGACCACGACACGCTGGAGGCATACCGGAAACTCGGTGACTTCTGCAGCGCCGGTATCGCGCTGTGCCACGGCATCGAGTTGTCCGCGACCTGGCAGGGGCGGAGCGTGCACATTGTCGGCCTCAATTTGCGTCTGGGCTGCGACGGATTGCAGCAGGCTCTTGTGACACAACGGCAATCGCGCTTGCTGCGTGCCGAAATCATTGCAAAACGCCTCGCGCAAAAAGGCATCCGTGATGCGCTGGAAGGTGCCACGGCTATCGCCGGCAACGGCATGATCGGCCGACCGCATTTTGCAAAATTCCTGGTGGCAAGCGGCAAGGTCCGGGACGAGCAACAGGCTTTTCGCCGCTACCTCGGTCAAGGCAAGCCCGGCGACGTGGAGAGCGGCTGGCCATCGGTGGCCACGGTAACAGCCTGGATCCGCGAAGCCGGCGGCACCGCGGTGCTTGCGCACCCGGGCCATTACAGGATGACGAACAGCAAGCTGGGCGTGCTGGCAGATGAATTCGTACAGGCGGGCGGCACCGCTATGGAAGTCGTTTCGGGCAGGCAGGCGCCGGTGTTGACCCGCAAGCTCGCAGACCTTGCCAGTGCAAAGAAGTTACTGGCGTCCACGGGCTCGGATTTCCACCGGCCCGGACCGGCATGGTCGGAGTTGGGGCGCCAGAGCGCGCTTCCTGCTGACGTCTCACCTGTCTGGGACAGCTGGTGACATGGCTGGCGAGCTGGTAATCAACCCGAAGCTGGCCATTCCACTGGAGGAGATTCGCATCACCGCGATTCGCTCCCAGGGCGCTGGCGGCCAGAACGTCAACAAGGTTTCCACTGCGATACATTTACGTTTCGACATCAACGCATCGAAGGCGCTCGATCCGGCGCTGCGTGACAGATTGCTGCATTTGCCCGATCGCCGCATCAGCAGCGCCGGCATCATTGTGATCAAGTCGCAATCCGCGCGCAGCCAGGAAAAAAACCGCAACGATGCCCTGCAACGCCTCGCAACACTCATTTGCAAAGCCATGGTTCAACCGGCGAAGCGGAAGCCGACCAGGCCAACCACGGCATCGCGCGAGAAGCGCATCGATCAGAAAACACGGCGCGGCCGCCTGAAACAGATGCGCAGCCGGATAGAGGACTAACAAGCGTCAATTGCGGACGGTCGCCCCGCACCGCAGAGCGTCCTGCTCCCAATGGCAGCCCACGCTGTTCCAGTATTCGGTCAGGCCGACGGCGTCCATCAGTGCGCCGAAGTCAGGGTGATTGCGCAGTGGTTCGAATTGCGGAATGAAGAGCAGTTCCGCTTCGAACACTTCGCCCTCCGTCTCCAGTCGCCGCGCGACCTGCATCGCACGATCAGCATCGTTCAGTAAGACCCACAGAGTGATCTCCACCCGAGCCGGCAATTGCCCGGCGACCGACAAATCGCTTACGAGCAGGTGCGCCTGCACACGATTTGCCGGGTCCTCGAAGCCGTCGAATACGGGATCGACCCAGCGATTGTCGGCAGCGTATTTTTCGAGGCCGGCTTTTGCGAGTTCACGCGCTTCGTCTGTCCGGCCCTGACGAATCTTGAACAGGGCATATGCCAGATCGTGAATCGGAGCTTGCAGGTTCATGCCATGGGCTCGTGCAAACAGCCGCTCCGCCTCGTCCATGTTGTCGACCCAAAAGTTGGCAATCGCGAGACGTGAAATGAGCACAGCGGATTGCGGATCGAGTTCGCGTGCCCGCAAAGCCTCGGCCAGCGACGCATCCAGTCGCCCGACACTGGACAACAGCCGCGAATACAGGTGATGCGTGATCGGGTATACGTAGTCGGCTCCGAGCGCTTGCCGGTATGCATTCTCCGCGCCGATCCAGTCGCCATGCTGGTGAGCAATGAACGCGCGTATCGTTGCAGCCGCGTCGCTGATCGTCGGATCCATGCGCATGCCCTGCTCGACAGTCAGCATGGCCCGCTCATACATCGGCTCCTGCGGCTCATCTGAATATTCCGGCAGCAGCGCGTAGGCGTAGGCCTGCATCAGGTAGGCTGTGCCGAATTTCGGATCGAGCTCGATCGTCTGCCGGAACAGCTCGATCGCTTCACGAATGGAATCCGCCGATCGTTTCTCGAAGGCATACAGACCCTCTGCATAGCGATCGAATACCGCAAATCCGGCTGGCCGGCTGGTTGGCGGAGCTGCACTATCGGTCTCACCGGTGATGCTGCGCCTGACGTCAGCGGCCACCTCGTCCTGCAGGTCGTAAATAGCCTCTTCCGCGCCGTCATAGGTATTCGAGAAAAGCACCGTGCCGTTACGGCCGTCGATGAGGTCGGCGACGACTGTAAAGCGCTGGCCGTCGTAGCGCACCTGACCTTCAATAATGGCATCGACCTCGAACTCGCCGACGATATCGCGGATGCTCTTGCCGGGCACGAACTCTTCACGGCTCTTCACCACCCGCAAATCGGGCAGGCGAAACAGGTTGCTGGTGAGCGCTTCGGAAAACCCGAAGCACAGGTATTCCTCGTCGACATCACAGCGAAAGGGGAACACGACGACGGACTGTATGGGCTGATCGTCGTCGCGCCACAGGAATACGATGGCGACGATGGCCGCAATGGCGACGAACCCGCCGAGAAGTGGCAAGGCGTAAGCCGAAGTCACTGCAGCCGGCGCGTGTGGCTCCACAGGCTCTGCGCGCTCCGGCAAGGTGATCGGCAGCATCAGCCGGTAGCCGCGCCGTGGCACGTTCTCGACAAAGGTGGGCGACTTCGCGTCATCACCGAGTGCGCGCCGGATCAGCGATATGCAGCGGGTAATGACCTCGTCGCTGACCGGCCGGCCCTTCCACACGATGTCGACCAGCTGGTCCTTGCTGACGACGTCGCCCTGCTGTGCGGCCAGCGCGACCAGCACGTCCATCGGCAGTGGTTCGACATGGACCTGGGCATCCCCGTCCTGCAACAGACCGCGGTCCGGTAGTACGTGCCAGCCGGCCAGTCCGAAACCCTTGCGTAACTCGTCGTACGTCGGCATCGCTTATCGAATCCCATTGAAATTGCACTTATTGGGTCCGTCCGCTGTGGGCGAATTGTACTGCAGGAACGGTAACTTACGCTGAGCATTTACCTGTGACCGGGATTCGGCCATGATGGTGATCGTGGTACATATGTACCTTCGTAAAGGAGGCTGCTGCATGAAAGTCGTCGAACGTGCCCAGACCGGGGTCCGCCTGGAAAAGTCCCTGCTCAAGGTGCTGAAAGGCCTTGCCGAGTACTGCAACCTCTCGCTAGGGGATCTGCTGGAAGGCATCGTGCTGCACAGCTTCGAGGGCTCACCGGCGTTCTCGCCGGCAACGCGCAAGGTCATCGACCAGCTGAAACAGGTCTACGCCTGCGAGCTGACGGCAGCCGACAGTCACCGACTGACGGAGAAGCAACAATGAT
>JAKEGN010000371.1 GCA_022615525.1 Woeseiaceae bacterium | reverse complement strand
GGCCATGCACCGGTGGCGCCGCGGTAGTTCAAGACGGCGACACGACGGTATGCCTTACGAGCGAGTTAAGATTTCCGAGCGAGTAAGGCATGGCGGCGGGTCGCCGGCGTGCACCTCGGCATCAGGATCGCGGTCGCTGCTCGCTACAGCGCAAGCCCAAACCGGCAGCACGTGACTATCAGATCTTGCGCAGGTTATTCCAGATGCCGACGCCGCCGACGACCAGGACGTCGATCATTACCCATGCCGGCATCGAGAGCCCCAGGAACTGCCAGTCGACGGATGCGCACTCGCCCGAGCCGCTGAATACCATCTTCAACACGTCGGCGAGTGGAAAGCTTTCGAGCATGTAGTCCAGCCCCGGACCGCAGGTCGGTACCTGGTCGGCGGGCAGGTTCTGCAGCCACACGTGCCAGCCTGCCACTGCAGCACCGGCCAGGGTCGCGACCGCGATCAACGCTGAGTAGACGTAGCGCCCGGCCCCGTGGGTGCCGTGAAGTGCAGCAACCAGGAACACGATCCCCAGCACAATGACAGCCACTCTTTGCAGTATGCACAAGGGACAAGGCGCCAGCATCAGCACATGCTCGGCGTACAGTGCGTATGCCATCAATCCCAGGCAGCAGGCAAAACCCAGCAGATTCAGTGATCGACGACCCCTCAGCACCATGATCATCCCGTGCTGGCCAGGGTTATTGCTCGTCCTGCGCATGCCGGGTGTGCCGTATATCGCGCCCCTCGACCAGGTACACCACGTACTCGCAAATGTTTTTTGCATGATCGCCGATACGCTCCAGGGCGCGGGCGGCCCACGTGACGTTCATCACGCGCTTCACGCTGTGGGGATCTTCCATCATGAACGTGATGCACTGCCGCGTGATGGCATCGTATTCGTCGTCAACGCGGTCATCCTCTAGCATGATGGACTTGCAAGCCTCGACGTCGAGTCGCGCAAACGCGTTCATGGTGTCACGCAACATGTGCAATACGTGGTGACCCAGGTTTTTCAGCTCGACATACGAGTCCGTCGGGCGATCCATGCCGGCAAGCTTGGATGCCAGGTAGCCAATCTTCTCTGATTCGTCGCCTATGCGCTCCAGGTCCGTAATGGTTTTGATGACCGCGACGATCAATCGAAGGTCGCTCGCCGCCGGCGCGCGGGTCGCGAGTATGCGCCCGCACTCCTCGTCGATGCTTACCTCTAGCTTGTTCACCTTGTAATCGTCCTTCGCGACCCGCAGTCCAAGCTCGCTGTCGCCACTGACGATCGCAGCAATTGCATCGGCCAGCTGTGTCTCGACCAGTCCGCCCATGGTCAGAACACTGTTCCGCAGGTTGTCCAGATCCTTGTTGAAACGCTTGGAGATGTGGCCGGTCAAGTCGGTGGTTTGCATCCTGTTCTCAATGAAAATTGCCAAGGCCTTTCAATGACCTGAGTATACGCGCGAACGGGAATTTCGCCTATGCTGTCCGCGGAACGATGGATCGATAATCCTATGCCATGATTATTACGTCCATTTGACCTGCAACTCTCCGGTTGCCGCACCGGCATACTCAGAACTGGAACTGCACGTCGAGCATGACCCGGTCGAAGTCCAACTCATTGCCGGTGAATCCGCCGTACTCCGAGAAGATAAAACTGCCATTGAAATAGATGTTCTCGCGAAGCATGTACCGTGCCTTGAAGTAATGCCCATTGGCATCGGTCAGGCCGTCCGCAAGGTCCGAATCATTGTAGGTCGAGTTCATCGCATCCGCGCCCGTTTCGTGCCAGGCATAACCGAATTGCATGCTGCGCGCCTTCTTCGCTTCACCGAGGGTGACCCCGAATGTGTACGCGGTGTCCTCGCGGCTCACCTCGGTATTGACCAGGTAATCGCCGAATACCGTCAGTGGCCAGCCGCCTACCCGGGTGCGGTACTGTGCGCCGAGTTCAATTTCGTCGTAGTCAAAGACGTAGTTGCCGTCGACATCAACGGTGTTTCCCTCCGGGTCGTCGTTGTAGAACGGGAGCTGACCGATAGTGTTCGAATAATTGAAGTAGGAAAGCGCGAGCGTAATCCCTGACTCGTCCGATACCGGCAATTCGACACCGGCCTGGACCGTGTTAAGTCGCGATTCCGCTTCGTCGGATCGCTCGGCGACGATGAAACTGCCCGCAGACCCGAAAAACCTCCTGCTCTTGTAAGCAACGATCAGCCCCTCCGGATTCAGGTCCGCGTCCCAGACCAGGGTCGTGCCACCGGCGCGAAACCAGGGCTTCTCCATTTTTCCTGCAGTCAGTAACCAGTCGTCATGAAATTTCCAGGCGACGTAAGCCATGTGTACGCCGATGTCCTTGGTGGTGAAACCCTCACCGAAGGTCTGATTATTCGAAACCGGGTCATCTCCGCCGGTCGCCAGGCCAAAACCAACGCGTACGTCAGGGGCCAGCTCGGCCGAGATGCCGATCCGGCCGCGGAATCTCGCGCGGTCCCGGTCCTCGGTGCCGTCTTCACGGATCATTTCGTAACGCAAGCGCAGGTCGCCATTGACTGCCAGGGTTTCGGTCCAGCTTGCCGGCGACTCTTCCGCGAGCGTAATCGCAAGGGGTGCCAGTCCCGAAAGCACGCCGAAAAACCCCAGTCGTAGGGACACACGTATCTGTTTCATATGGATTTTTCTCATTCTCGGCCGCAGCGGCGGGTGCGGCTTCGCCGCCGGCCG
>JAKEGN010000063.1 GCA_022615525.1 Woeseiaceae bacterium | reverse complement strand
GGTCTTGCAGTGCACGCAGTTGGCTGCGTTGATCTGGAACCGCGGCTCGCCATCGGCCCGTACCACTTCGTAGACGCCCGCCGGGCAATAACGTTGCGCCGGTTCATCGTATCGCGGCAGGTTATAGGTGATCGGCAGGCTTGCATCTTTCAGCCTGAGGTGCGATGGCTGATCTTCCTCGTGGTTCGTGCTCGACAGGAATACCGATGAAAGGCGATCGAAACTGATGACGCCATCCGGCTTCGGATAGTCGATGGCCGGCGCATCGGCGGCGGAAAGCAGCGATTCGTGATCGTGCTCGCGGTTTCGCAAGGTAAACGGCAGCCTGCCGCGAAAAATATTCTGGTCGAGAAAGGAGAATCCCGCGCCGAAGAAGGTTCCCAGCTTGTGCAACGCCGGGCCGAAGTTCCTTGCCCGGTGCAATTCCGTGCATACCCAGGAATCCAGGACAGCTTTCTCGTAGCTCACGAGATTGAGATAACCGAGGCCATTGTTGGACAGCGCAGAAAAAACAGCATCCGCTGCAAGCATGCCCGTCTTGATCGCCGTGTGGGCACCCTTGATCTTGACGCCGTTGAGAAATCCGGCATCGCAACCGGTCAGCATGCCACCGGGAAACGTCAGCCGCGGCAGCGATTGCAGGCCGCCCTTGTTGACGGCGCGAGCGCCGTAAGCAATCCGTTTGCCACCCTCGAGGTATGCACGGATTTTCGGGTGCTGCTTCCAGCGCTGGAACTCGTCGAAAGGCGACAGGTGAGGATTGCGGTAGTTCAGTGCAATGATGAAGCCCAGGTACACCTGCCGGTTGGCTGCATGGTAGAGAAATCCGCCGCCTTCGGTGCGATTGTCCAGTGGCCAGCCCAGCGTATGCACGACCCTGCCCTCATCGTGCCTCGATGGTTCGATCTCCCAGATTTCCTTGAGACCGATTCCGTAGTGCTGCGGATCGCAGTTCGAGCGCAGGGCGAAGCGTTCCATCAGCTCGCCGCCTAGATTTCCACGGCAACCCTCGGCGAAAATCGTGTACTTGCCGAGCACTTCGTAGCCTGCCTGGAATCCGGGTTTTCGGCTGCCGTCTTTGGCCACACCCATGTCACTGGTCGCGACCCCGCGCACCCGGGCTTCGGTGTCATACAGCACTTCCGATGCAGCAAAGCCCGGCAACACATTGGCGCCGAGCGCTTCCGCCTGCTGCCCCATCCATTGGCACAGTTTCCCCAGCGCGACGATGTAGTTGCCCTGGTTGTGCATCGGGCCCGGCAGCAACATCCCCGGCACACCGATCGATTTCTTTGCGCTAACGAGGTAGTGGACAGTGTCGCCGGTGACGGTTGTGTGCACCGGCGCGCCGCGCTCGCGCCAGTCGGGGAAGAGTTCATCGAGCGCGCGAGGTTCGAACACGTTGCCCGAAAGGATATGGGCGCCGATTTCCGACCCTTTTTCAAGTACGGCGACGGACAGCTCTACTGATTTTTCTTTTGCTGTCTGCATGAGGCGGCATGCGGCAGCGAGGCCCGCTGGCCCGCCGCCGACGATGACGACGTCGAAGTCCATCGATTCCCGTGCTGCCGATTCATTCATATGGCGATCTTCCCGCTGGCTTCAATCCAAATTCTAGCAGACGGCGGCAGGATCAACGGGCTTTGCAGGGACAAATGCCGAGACTGGCGGCTGCTGTGGCCGCACGGTAGTCTTCCGCGCGACTGTACATGATTGATCCGGAGGGCGGTTGAGTATCAGCAGTGCGTACGCAGAGTTGTGCCGTCGTGACGGACTGGTTCACGATGCTGCACAGCTGAAGGTCATCGACGTTTTGCAGCAGCTGCAGAACCGCCTGGTACGGGATCAATCCTTCGCGCGTCGCCTGCGTCGCCGTCTTCCGGTATTTGGCGCGCGCAGCGGCACGGTGACTGGAGTTTACCTGTGGGGCGGCGTCGGCCGAGGCAAGACCCTGCTCATGGACCTGTTTCACAACTCACTCGACATATCGCGCAAGCGACGGGTTCATTTCCACCGGATGATGAGCGACATCCATGCGCAGCTCAGGAGCCTGTCGGATGTCGAAGACCCGCTGGAGGTCGTTGCCTCCGGCATCGCCCGTGATACCTCCGTATTGTGCTTCGACGAATTCTTCGTCAGCGATATCGGTGACGCGATGATCCTGGGCCGCCTGCTCGAAGGGCTCTTTCGCCGCGGCGTGACGCTCGTGGCCACATCGAACAGCGCGCCGCGTGACCTGTACGCGAACGGCCTGCAACGCGAGCGTTTCCGGCCGGCAATCGCCCTGATAGAGAAACATACCCGGGTAATTCATATCGACGACGGCGCCGATTACCGCTTACGCCTGCTGCAGCGTGCTGGAACCTATCTCACCTGCGGCGAAGCGGAAGCCGACGCGCGGCTGCAACAGTTTTTCCACGACAGCGCGACAGGCGCCGTGCCGGACCATTCCGTTCTCGACATACTGGGGCGGCCCATCCAGACCCGTCGCTACGCCACCGATGTCGCCTGGTTCGATTTCCAGGCCCTGTGCGAGGGCCCGCGCAGCACCGAGGACTACATCGAAATCGCGAGGCGATTCCAGACCGTAATCCTGTCCGGCGTCCCGGTGCTGACCGCGGCGAAAGACGATGCCGCAAGGCGCTTCGTCGCTCTCGTCGACGAATTCTATGACCGGCACGTCAAGCTCATCGTATGCGCAGCGGCCCCCATCGAACGGCTCTACCAGGGCGAGCGCCTCGCATTCGAGTTCCGGCGCACCAGCAGTCGGCTGAACGAGATGCAATCGACCTCCTACCTGCACCTCGAGCACCGCGCGTGAAGCGGGCGCATTGCGCGCAGCCCGTCCGGGCGCTTTTTTGGAGTTTCAATTGGATGGCACTCAAGTATCATCGTTAATCGCGTCGTTGACCGCGCCAGACCGGGATCCGCAACCCTGGCGCAATGGAATTCTTGATGAGTAAAGAGTTGATTTTAGAGGATTTTTTACCGTACCGGCTGGCAATACTCTCGCACACGGTCAGCTCTTCGATTGCGCGCGCCTACGACCAGCGTTTCGGCCTGACCATACCCGAGTGGCGGGTGATCGCAATTCTCGGGCGCTTCCCTGGCCTGTCGGCCGTGGAAGTCGCAGATCGCACCATGATGGACAAGGTCGCCGTCAGCCGGGCAGTAACCAAGCTCATCAAGAGCGGCAGAATCGATCGGGAATTTGCCGATGCCGATCGGCGCCGGTCCATACTGAACCTGTCGGAGGCCGGCAGGAAAGTGCATGACGAAATTGCACCGCTCGCCTTAGGGATAGAGGCAGATTTGTTGCACGG
>JAKEGN010000370.1 GCA_022615525.1 Woeseiaceae bacterium | reverse complement strand
TTGGTCACTTCTTCTTCCTTGACGCCAAGCTGCTCCGCAACGATGGCCTTAACTTGTTCTTCGATACTGCTCATAGTGGTCGCTTCTCCTTAAGAAGAGATATCTGAATTTCGGTCTGTTTCCCATCGTCAGGGGCACGCCCGAGCCAGGAAATACTGTAAGTCTTTGATTATTCACCCCAACCCGGTGGCGGCGATGTATTGTAAGGGAATCAACAGCCTCATTCTACACGTGCCATCGGGCATTTTTTGTCATTAGGCGTCAAAACAGCGGACAAATAACCCGGCTGCGTCGAGGCTCACGCCATGAGCATACCGCCATTGACGTGCAGCGTTTCGCCGGTGATGTAAGACGCCGCCGCAGACGCCAGGAAAACCACGGAGTCCGCAATGTCACTGCCCTCTCCCAGCCGGGCCAGCGGTACCTGCACCAGCATTGTGCTGCGTTGCTCGTCCGTGAGCGCACGAGTCATGTCGGTATCGACGAAGCCCGGAGCAACCACGTTGACGGTGATGTTTCGCGACCCCACTTCTCTTGCCAACGACTTGGAGAAACCGATGATGCCGGCCTTGGCTGCGGCGTAGTTGGCCTGACCCGCATTTCCCATCACGCCAATCACCGATGCAATATTGATGATGCGCCCGTGCCGCGCTTTCATCATGCCGCGCAGGGATGCCTTGCAGACCCGGTACATACCCGACAGGTTGGTAGCGATGACGGCATCCCATTCCTCGGACTTCATTCGCAACAGCAGGTTGTCCCGCGTAATGCCGGCGTTGTTGACGACGATCGTCGGGGCGCCCTCCTTCCCCTGAATATCCCTGAACGCGGCATCGACGGACTCCTCGACCGCAACGTCCAGGACGATGCCGCGACCGTGACCGGCCAGCGACTGCGTGATCGCCTGTGCGCCGGCGCTGCTGGTGGCGCTGCCCACGACGGTTGCGCCGGCCGCAGCAAGTGCCGCCGCGATGGCAGCGCCGATGCCGCGTGATGCGCCGGTGACGAGTGCCACTTGCCCTTGTAGAGTATTTGAATTAAATATATTGCTCATCTCTTTGGAATCCTTATCTTTTCAATCGCCCTACAGCGCGTCAACCAACGACTCGGGCGACTCGATGAATTTCAGAGTCACCGATTTGTCGATGCGTCGCACGAGACCGCTGAGCACCTTTCCGGGTCCGCACTCGATCAGCCGGTCGGCACCATGGGCCACGAGGTACCGGACCGTCTCCACCCAACGCACCGGGCTGTAGAGCTGCCGTGCGAGTCCGTCCCGGATACTGGCGGCGTCCGTATAGGGCCGGACATCGACATTGCTGATCACCTCGAGCTGTGGCGTCCGGATATCCACCGCCTGCAATGCCTCGGCCAGTTTCCCGGTCGCTGGCCGCATCAGTGCACAGTGCGACGGAACGCTCACGTTCAGCATCATGGCGCGGCGCGCGCCGGCTGCACTGGCCAGGGCGACAGCGCGTTCAACGGCTGTTCGTGTGCCGGCGATCACGACCTGGCCGGGAGAATTGAAATTGACCGCGCTCACGACCTCGCCCTGCCCTGCACGCTGGCAGGCATCAATGACCTGGTCGTCGTCCAGCCCGATGATCGCAGCCATGGCACCGCTGCCCTCGGCCACAGCGGCCTGCATCAGCGTGCCGCGCGAGCGCACCAGTCCGACCGCGTCGGCAAAATCGAGGGCGCCGGCGCAGACCAGCGCGGTGTACTCCCCCAGGCTGTGGCCGGCCACCATGACGGGCACCCGTCCGCCCGCCGTGCGAAACGCCCGCCACGCGGCCACTCCGGCAGTCAGCATGGCCGGCTGTGTGACAACCGTGGCGTCCAGTCTCTCGGCCGGCCCCTGCTGCACCAGTTGCCACAGGTCATAGCCCAGCACGGCACTTGCTTCCGCGTAGCAGGCACGAACGTCGTCATAACTTGCCGCCAATTCCGCTTGCATGCCGGCAGACTGTGAGCCCTGCCCTGGAAAAATTACAGCGTCTGTCAAATCGGCACCTCCTGTCGAATTGCGCGGAATTATATAGGCCGGATCCGCCCGACCCTAATGACCATGGCGACAGCAATCCCTGCTACCGCGCCATAAAGGTGGGCGTTGACGACAACGGCGGCACCCGCCAATCCTTCGGAACCCGGCAGCGGGCCGTACAATTGCTCCCAGGCGAGCTTGACGAGCACCAGCAGCCCCAGCACCCACATCTCCCTCGAAGCGGCGAATACCGACGCGAGCACACCTGCTGCGAGCAGGCCGTGCAGCAGTCCCGACAATCCCACGTACCATTCGAGCCCCGGATCGTAAAACCAGAGCCCGGCATCGATACCGGCGAGCACCAGCACGATGATCACGCACCAGGCTTTGCTGGAGTAAGCGCGCCCGCAAATCAGCCATACGAGTATCAAACCCGCGATATTGAGGAACAGGTGCGGCCAGCCCAGGTGCACGAAATGCCCGGTCAGCAGTCGCCAGATTTCTCCTCCGCTGATGCCCGCGCGATCGAAGCGCAACGCGAGCCTGCCCGCATCGGCCGCCAACTCGAAAAACAGGCTGAACAGCGTAATGACCGCCGGCAGTATCCAGAACTGCAATGCGGCCGGCAGCTTGCGCCAGCCT
>JAKEGN010000062.1 GCA_022615525.1 Woeseiaceae bacterium | reverse complement strand
GTCATTGATCAAGTTGCATTGATGTGTGCGCGGGAGGGGTACCCATGAAAACAAAAATACTGAAAGGGTTGCTGTGCGTATGTCTGATCGCAGGACTATCCGGTTGCAGCAGGGAAGCCGAGCAACCTGCAGCGGAATCGGAGCCGGCCATGCCGGCGGCAACTGCCGGCGGGGAGGAAACGCAGGCCCTGGTGCTGTTACGGGGCCTGCCGACACTGGGGACTACCAGCAGCGTGGCTATTGTTGAAATGGATCCGGAGTCTGAAAACTTCGGCGCCATATTGCACGAGTTTGAAACCCCCAATATCGATCCGCCACCGCATCACATTTACTACAGTCCCACGGGTCGCGCTTATGCCACTGCGCTGGACCCCAAATGCAGCCTGGTGGAAATCGGGCTGGCGCGTGATGCGTCCGGTTCACCGGTCATCAACGGCGTCGATTGCCTGAATACCGGCGGGCAGCAGGTGGGTGAAGACATCATGTGGCACACGGTCAACGGAACCGAGTACATGTTTGTGACGTTTTTGGCAGGTTCCGGCGTGGACCAGAAAGACGGCGGGTCGGTTGTCGTGTTCGATGCGCAAAGCAACGAAGTCATCAAGATCATCGAGGCACGCAAGAGCGCCGTGGGAGAAGGTGAGCCCTTCATCATGTACCCGCACGGGATATCGGCCTATGGTGACAGGATGGTGGTTACCTCAACCGTTCATGCGGATCTTGCCTCAGGTGTTGGCAACAGTATCACCGTAATCGATCTCAATACCTTCACACCGATAGAGAACATCGTGGTGGAGGATGCAAAACCCGTTGGATTCCCGTCGTCTCCGGTGGAAGTCCTGTTCGTGCGGCCAAGTATAGTTCCAGGCGTGCAGCCTGCAGTGCTGGTAAACACGATGTTCGGTTTTGAAACCTGGAATATTGCATACGACGAAGCCAGCAAATCGTTTGCTGCCCCGGTCAGACTGTACGATGGTGCGACGCAGGGGACCGGTGTGCCGCTGGAGTTTTATGGCAACGAGACGGAACTGTTCGTCAGTCACAGCCTGCCCGGGGTAGTCAAGCGCTATGCGCTGGCCAGCTTGCCGGAGTTCGTGTCATCCGGCCCCGATATCATGGCCGATGCCGGCGCCCACCACATGATTTTCTATCCCACGAAATCGGGCAGGAAGGTCATCGCGGTGCAGAATAATTTGCTCAACCTGGGTAACGCTGCCGACAACGACCCAACGGACGTGGATTTTATCGCCAAGGTCAATGCGCACACGATTACCGTGCATGACCTGGCGACCAGCGAAAGGCTGGGCGTTGTCGACTTCAAGACCCGGTACAAGAAAGGCGTAGAGAACATTGAAGGCCTGTTCGCGTCCGGATTCACGCATCATCACTGAACAGGCGATGTGCCCGCCGGCAGGCGGTTGACAGACGCGGAGGGATTGATCGGTGAACAGATCGGTCGCCCTGCTGATGCTGTGCGGCCTGTTGCTGGCGGCCGCCGCCGTCGGGTTCCTGCGCTACATCGAGCCTCGCCCGACGCCGTTGCAAGGGTTCACGGCTCCGTTTGTGTTCGGAAAATTCAACGTGCCGGCCGATAACCCGCTGACGCAGGAGGGGGTGCAGTTGGGGCGTCGGCTGTTCTACGACAAGCGACTGTCTGGTGACAACAGCGTGTCCTGTTCTACCTGTCACATACAGCAGCTCGCGTTCACAGACGGCAAGGCAAGGGCGGTGGGTATCTCCGGCAATCCGCTGGCCTTCAACAGCATGAGCCTTGCCAACTTGCTGTGGGGGGCGCAGCGCTTTTTCTGGGACGGTCGTGCCGCTACGCTGGAAGAGCAGGCGCTGATTCCCATTCAAGGTGCAGATGAGATGGCGCAGGACCTCAATGAGCTGATCGGGGAACTGAAGGCGGACGAGGCATACCCGGACCTGTTCAGGCGGGCATACGGAAAAATCTCCGCAGAAAATATTGCGCGGGCGCTGGCGAGTTTCGAACGCACACTGGTCTCCGCCGATTCCAGATACGATCAGTATCTGCGTGGCGAGGTGAAGTTGACTGCGGAAGAGGAGTTGGGAAGAAAGCTCTTCATGGCGCATCCGGATGTCAAGGTGAGCCTGCGCGGGGCGAATTGCATCGATTGTCACAGCCAGTTTCTAACCAGCGGGTTCAGCACCGGTTTTGACGGCTTTTCCAACAACGGGCTGGACACGGAGGAGATGCTGAGACCCGGTTTGCAGCTCGTGACCGGACAACTTGCCGACAGGGGCAGGTTGAAGGCGCCGACACTCAGGAACATAGCACTGACGGCGCCGTACATGCATGACGGACGGTTCACAACTCTCGAGCAGGTGCTCGACCACTACAATGAGGGCATACGCTACAGCGAAACGCTGAGCCCGCTGATCATGGAAGCGGACAATCAACCGCGTGATACGATCAGCATGAGGTTCAGTCTGAACCTGAACGAGGAGGAAAAGCACGCCATCATCGCTTTTCTCCATACCCTGACGGACCGCCGATTCATAACCGAGGAGAAATTCTCGAATCCGTTTGAGGCGGGTGATTGACGTGGACCGCAAACTACTCAAGGTTCTGGTTGCCATCGCCCTGCTGTTGATCGGGGCGTGGATTTACGTTTATCAAACTTCGCAGCCAGGCGTTGTCAGCTTGCGATTCGACACAGTCGTCGGTGAGGAGCCACTGGCACTCAATGAGACGAGGTACCCGAATCCCGGTGGAGCCGGGTTGTTCCGTGTGCGGGACTTCCAGTTTTACCTGAGCAACATTGTGCTGCACGGAAAGAAAAAAGATTATCGCGTCCCGGACAGCTACCACCTCGCCCGGTTCGACAATGCATCCGGCAGGTACCAGCTCGATTTGCCCGGTGTGCCGCCGGATGCGTATTCGGCGATCACGTTCTCCATTGGCATCGACGATGCCGCCAACAGCTCTATCGCCTCGGTCGGCGATCTCGACCCCAACAGCCGCATGGCATGGAACTGGGAGGTGGGCTACAAGTTCGTGTTGTTCGAAGGCGCGCTGTTGGACGGCGACACGGTGCAGCCATTGGTGTACCACGTGGGGTTCAGTGAGAATCGCAAGATCCTGAGGTTTGACCTGCCAGAGAGCTTCGCTCCGGGTTCCCCCGAGCCACTGTCGTTCACCGTGGATGTCATGGCTTTATTCACCGGCAAAGTCACGATCGATATGGCGGCCCTGCCCAACGTGAAATTCGATCGGGCCGATGCCAGGTCGATCGCCGAAAACTACGGTGAAATGGTATCGCTTGCAACCACGACTGGCGATGCCCAATAGGGCCGCGTAGATCGGTGCCGGTGTTCACTTGTTTGCGTAATGCGCTAAGGCATAACGCAAACAAGTGAACACCGGCACCTTTATCCTCTGAATTCGCGACCGATAAAGTCGCGCGCTGCCGTCTCAATCAGCACGCAAGTGTCAAAATGGAGGCAGTAACATGAACAACAATCAGATTTTGACCGGCTCGACAGTAATCGCTTTAGTCCTTGGTTTACCGGCGATTGCGGCTGCCGAGGACCACGAGATCCCGTTCGAGGAAGCGCACGTGTTCTTCGAACTCAACCATACCGACGGCGATCTCGGGATCCACGCGTTGGTTGACGGGGATGCCTGGAAGCGCCTCGCGATTTCCGACCACAACGATAACGTCATTATGAATGTAATCGTACGCGGCCAGCTGCGGCAGCAGGGACTGACGGAGGTTTTTTTCGAAAGCGACGAACCTTCCTTTGACGATCTGCCGCCAAGAAAGTTCTTTAGCCGATTTCCCGCCGGCATTTACGAGATAGAGGGTTTGACACTCGACGGTGATGAACTGGAAAGCGAAACTGAGGTTACACATGTCATGCCAGCGCCGGCCGAACCTACTGTCAACGCCCTGCCAATGGCAGAGCAATGCGATGAGGAAGAGCCCGGTTACGACGCACCTACGCTGACGTCGCCGGTCACGATTGCCTGGCCGGAAGTCGATCACACGCACCCGGATCTCGGATCGCCGCGAAACTCGACGAACATCAAAATATTCAACTACGAAGTCGTGGTCGAGGCCGAAGTCGAAGGCTTGAACGGCGAGGAATTCACGTCGAAATTCAGCGCCTTGCTGCCACCGGACGTAACCTCCATGACCATACCGGAAGAGTTCCTGGCGCAAAGCGACACGTTCAAATACGAAGTCCTGGCTCGCGAGGAGAGCTTCAACCAGACGGCGGTCGAGAGCTGCTTTCTCCTGGCAGACAACGGCCCGTGAGCCGTTACCGCGCCGCTGAGCAAGCAGGCGCCGGTTGCCTTGCGGTAATCGCCGGCCTGCTGCTCAGCGGTGCAACCTGCGAGGCTAGCGAAGACATCTCGGTGTCCGTCGACGGCGACCTGGTTGCCGTGACGGCCGTTGAGATGCCGCTGCAGGAAGTGCTCGAGGCAATCGCAAGTGAGTGCGGGTTGGAAATTCGCTCCGAGGGTGCGCTTGGGCGTCGAGTGACGCTGCACGGTGACCCGATGCCAGTGCAGGAACTGCTACGCCGGCTCCTGCGCGACGAGAGCTACCTGTTGCTGAGCAGCGATGTCGATGACATGCGCAGCATCTGGATACTCGCCAGCGGCGGCGGCGAGTCCAACGCGCCCGAAGACCGCAGCGACCGGGAACTCGCAGTCGATCGCGCCATCGTTGCGATGAGCGATCCGGATGCAGAGGTTCGCGAGGAAGCCGTGCTGTCGCTCGGCGATATCGGAGGAGCCGATGTCGCGCCGCTCCTTACGCAGGCGCTGGCCGACAACGACGCCGCTGTGCGCGAGGCCGCCGCCGCTCTGCTCGAAGACATGGAACTTGCGGGACCCTGACAGTTTGAAAAGGTACCGGGGATAATGGTGCCGGGTCACTGCTGTCCCACAAAGAGGAATAAAAAAGGCTTGGTTTTCTCGAATTGATACAATGAATGCGCTAACAAAGCACTGTATTAACAGGAGGAACCAAGCCGTGCGCATTCTAACACTGTACTTGCTCAACTGCTGAAATTGGTGCCGAGACATCAATTTGAAAGTCTGGCCAAACAACACCATGTGGGCCGTCGATTCCGCAAGACCAGCCGCTGGTCGCAGTTTGTGGCGTTGGCAACGGGGCAGTTGGCGGGTCGACGCAGCTTGCGGGATATCGTCAGCAATCTCTCGGCGCAGACGGAGCCGCTGTGCGTGGAACTGCAAGCCCTGCGGTCACGATCGTTTCCGGTTGTGCCATGAATCCCCCCGAATTCAGTTCAATGCAGCGATTCGACGATCGCCGGCCGTAGCCTCCGACATCATGCGCGGTGCCGGATTGCCACCGTTTGCGCGGGCCGGGTGTCCCTTGCATCCGCCTACTGCCGATCTCGGCCGAGGAAATGAAAGCGTTCTACCAGGGCAATGCAGAATCCGTGTTTGCCCTGGGTATGGGCTAGACTACGGCGGAATCGACCGTGTCGGCCGCCTGTGCAACAAACAACAATAGTAACGGTGACGCATGAACCGGCAACTGCTAGCCGAGAAAATTCCTGCAAACCAGCAGACCAGGAAGCAGCAGGAAGTCCTGACCGTGGCATCCGAGTACTTTCTCAGCCATGGCTACAAGGGCACGAGCATCAACGCGATGGCGCGGGATTCGGGTATCTCGAAGGAATCGATCTATCGCTATTTCAGCAGCAAGAAGGACCTGTTCGAGGCCGTCATCGCCAAGGAGCTTGCTACCTCTTGGAAGCACCTGCAGTTTCTCGACTTCGAAACGGAATCGGTGGCACTCGACAAGGTGCTGAAGCAAACGGCGGAGACGCTGCCCGGGGCGGTGACGAATGACCGGACCCTGTCGCTCAGGCGCCTGATATTCCAGGAGGTGAAGCAGTCGCCGGATATCGGCCGGTACTACTACGATATCGGTCCGAAGGTTGCGTACAGGAATCTCGAAAAGATCTTTGCCGCGCACCAGCAGGACACGGATTCCGGCCGGAGGATCTCGCGCATTATTTCGTCGGCATGGTTTTGCACCGGGCCACGTTGCAGCGCGAGTGCGGCATGAGCAAACCGCTGGCCAAAGCACAGATCCGGGAACAGGCGGCGAAGACCACCGAAGATTTTCTGAAGGCGTATTTCAAATGAAACATACGATCAGGCAGTCCATCTGCACCACCGGGCAGGAAGCACTGCGAAAGTCACAACGCAGGATGGCCGCAACCCTGCTGCCGGCGCTGGCATTCGTCGTGGTCGCCTGCGGCACCGGCGAGGACGATAGCCAGGACAGCGGGCAGGCAGCGGTCGCGGCGGTCGACGGCGCGAGGATCATGGCGGCGGACAGCGAACCCGGCAACTGGCTGACGCACGGTCGCAATTACGACGAACAACGCTACAGCCCGTTGACGGCCATCAATGCAGACAATGCGGCGAAGCTCGGACTCGCCTGGTACTACGACCTCGACACCAAGCGCGGACAGGAGGCGACGCCGATCGTCGTCGACGGCCGCATGTTCGTCAGCACGGCGTGGAGCATGGTGAAAGCACTCGATGCCGCGACCGGCGAACTGCTGTGGGCCTACGACCCGCAGGTGCCGGGAACGAAAGCGGTGGAAGTTTGCTGCGACGTGGTCAATCGCGGCGTTGCCGTGTGGAAGGGACGTGTCTATGTCGGCACGCTCGATGGCCGCCTCATTGCACTGGATGCTGCAAACGGCGAACCGGTATGGACGGTGCAGACGACGGTTCCTGCTTTGCCATACAGCATCACCGGCGCGCCGCGGATCTTCGATGACAAAGTCGTCATAGGCAACGGTGGCGCTGAGTTCGGTGTCCGCGGTTACGTGTCGGCCTACGATACCGACGATGGCGAATTGCTGTGGCGATTCCACACGGTTCCCGGCGATCCGTCGAAACCATTCGAATCGAAGGCAATGGAACTTGCCGCTAAAACCTGGACCGGGGAATGGTGGACGATGGGCGGCGGCGGAACGGTCTGGGATGCGATCGTTTTCGATCCGGTGCTCGGTCTCGTCTACATCGGCGTCGGCAACGGGGCACCGTGGAACCAGGCCATACGCAGTCCCGGCGGTGGCGACAACCTGTTCCTGGCATCGATCGTGGCCCTGGATGCCGACACCGGCGAATACGTCTGGCATTACCAGACGACGCCCGGCGAAACCTGGGATTACACCGCGACGCAGCCGCTGATCCTTGCCGATCTCGAAATCGACGGCATAACGCGCAAGGTCATCATGCAGGCGCCGAAGAACGGTTTCTTCTACGTGCTCGATCGCGAAACCGGCGAGTTCATCTCCGCCAAACCCTTCGCGACCGTGACCTGGGCGAGTGGCATCGATCCCGAAACCGGCCGGCCGATCGAGAACCCGACTGCGCGCTACAGCGGTCCCGCACCGTCTTTCGTTGCGCCCGGGCCGGTCGGCGCGCACAGCTGGCAGCCGATGGCATACAACCCGCAGACCGGGCTGGTCTACATTCCCGTTCAGGATGCGGCATTCCCGTACTTCGCGGACAACAATTACGAGCGCACGGAGTTGGGCTTCAACACCGGTGTCGATTTCAACAGCGCCAGCATGCCGCAAATACCCGAAGTCAAAGCGCAGATCATGAGTGGCGTCAAAGGCTTCCTGCTGGCGTGGGATCCGGTCGCCCAGGCCGAGGCCTGGCGCGTCGACTATCCGGGCCCGTCGAACGGCGGCGTGCTGACCACCGCCGGAAATCTCGTCGTGCAGGGCACTGCCGGCGGCGAACTCATTGCGTACCGCGCGGACAACGGCCAGAGGTTGTGGTCGACTCCGGCGCGGACCGGCGTACTCGCGGCACCGGTCTCCTATGAAGCCGGCGGCGAGCAGTACATTGCGGTCGCGGCCGGATGGGGTGGCGTGTTCGCGCTGGCCCCGGGTGAAATCGGTCTCCTGTCCGGGCGCGTCGGCAACGTGAGCCGCATCCTGGCATACAAACTTGGTGGCAACGTGGAACTTCCGCCCGGTGGCGCGCTCGCCGAACTCGCTTTCAATCCGCCGGAACTCGAGCCAAGTGACGAGACCGTCGCCCAGGGCATGTTCCTGTTTCACCGGCACTGCGTCGTGTGCCACGGCGATGCCGCGGTGAGCGGTGGGCTGCTACCCGACCTGCGCGCGAGCCCGGCGATTGCCAGTCCTGAGGCATTCCAGGCGATCGTTCTGGAGGGCGTGCGCGGCGACCTCGGCATGGTGTCCTACGCAGCCGAACTCGATGGCGACGACGCCGAGGCGATTCGTGCCTACCTCATAGCGCGGGCACACGAAAGCCTGGCCCTTGCCGATGCGCCCTGAGCGCAGGCGCGCGTTTCGAATCGGCGCCAGGAACTGAGTGCAATGCTCCTCGCCAGGCACAATTCACGGCGTGCAAAACCGGAGCTCTATCACTGGGAGCCGGTCGGGCACAGCCTGCAAGTACTCATCTGCCTCCACGAGATCGGGGACAGTTACCGAACTCATCACGTGGATGCGTTGAAGTTCGAACAGTTCTCGGCCGATTTCCTGAAGCTCAACCCGCTGGGCAGTTGCCGGTGTTGAAAAGCGATGGCGTCGCCATGGCGGAATCGGTGCTGCTGAACGAGTATCTTGCGGAATCCTGTCCCGACTCGCCGCTGGCGCCGGCCGACCCCGTCGGCTAGTACAACGTGCAGGTCTGGTCGAAGTTCGTCGACTACAACCTCGAGTCATCGCTCGGCACGCCAGGTTGCTGCAAGTACCTCAACGCCGGCATCAACGTTTTCGGCCCGATCGACCAGGCGAGTTACGACGACTGGGACTGGATCATGGACGTCGACCTCAATTCGGTTCTCAACGGCATCCATTGCTTTCTCCCAAAGATCAAGGCGCACGGCGAAGGCGGGCATATCGTCAACACGGCGTCGATGGCAGCGATCGTGAGCGGACCGGGCGCGGGGATCTATACCGCGGCAAAGTTTGCCGTGTGCGGGCTGTCGGAGTGTCTCTGGTACAACCTGGTGCCGCAGGGCATCGGCGTCTCCGTCGTCTGCCCGGGCCCGGTGAACAGCAACATCCATCACAGCGAAGAACTGCGGCCATCCTCGAAGTCCGGCATCGGTTATGCGAAGGACCCGGAGTTTGCGAAGGGGCTCGAAGGGATTCAGCGCCTCGGCATGGACCCCGTCGAAGTCGGCCGCAAGGTGCTGCGCGGCATCCTGAACGACGATCTCTATATCCTGGCCCATCCGGAGCACAAGGACGTGCTCGTTAACGACTTTGCGGAGTTTGTCGCTGCCTTTCCCGACGAGCCGGCCGATGCCGGGAGGCTCGAAGTCGAGAAGATGCGCCAGAAGATGAAGAACGATATCAAGGCGCAATACGCCCGCAGCCGGAACGGCTGATCATGAAGACTTCAAGAACGGTCGCACAGTCGTTCATAGAAGCATTGCAGCGGCGCGGCATCGAGCAGGTGTTCGCCAATGCGGGCACGGACCACGCACCGCTGGTGGATGCACTGGCGGCAATGCAACGCAGCGGCGCCGCGGTGCCGGCATTCCATGTGGTGCCCCACGAGAATCTCGCCTTGGCCATGGCCCAGGGCTACTACCGGGTCAGCGGAAAGCCCGCGGTGGTGCTGGTCCACGCAGCAGTCGGCACGGCCAACACCGTTTGCAGCCTGATGAACGCCTGGCGCAGCAACGTTCCCGTGCTGCTGGTCGCCGGCAGGAATCCCTTGTCGCAGGAGGGCCATACCGGGTCCCGGTCGGTGCAGATCCACTGGGGGCAGGACGTGTTCGACCAGGGTGCTCTGGTCCGGCAATTCACGAAATGGGAACAGGAGTTGCGCGCGTACCGGAGCATCGATGCGCTGGTCGACCGGGCACTCGTCATCGCCATCAGCGAACCGCGCGGGCCGGTCTACCAATCTCGCAACCGGCAAACCGAATATGGCGCAGAAGAAAGTAAAAGCGCACCCCATGACCAGGCTCATTTGCACATCGCTCAGGCCGAGATCGGCCTTGATGGGTTCCACGAGCAACGTGAGGATGCCCCGGTCGAGGAAGTTCACCATGACGACGAGTGCGAGGATGGCTAAGCAGTACCATGCCTGCGCTGTCGGTGGGTAGTCGTTCGTGCTCGCTGTGACGTTCGCACCGGTATCGGCAGTCCCGGTTGTCGATCGCACGTCCATGTCCGTCTCCAAGGTCGATACCGGTGTTGGCCGGATTGCAGTCACAATCCTGCAGACCGCGAGACGGGAAACGACTAAACGTTAACCGGGTTCACTTCAGGTCGTGCGACATTTCGCTGTGAGTCGCATATTCGTATTCCAGATCGCCCGCTTCCCGCTGTATGCGTCCAGGCAATCGCTACGTCCACGACAGGCGCACGATCGTCAGGGATTGAGCGATTGCCAGACCTTGAGTGGCGTCAGCGGCATGTCGAGATGGTCGATGCCGCGACTTGCCAGCGCATCCAGTACGGCGTTGACCAGTGCGGGCGCGGCGCCGACGGTGCCGGCTTCACCGGCGCCCTTGACTCCGAGCGGATTTCTCGGTGACGGCACTTCCCGGTAGCGAAAATCAACATCCGGCATCCAGTCCGCGCGCGGCATGGCGTAGTCCGTGAACGAGGCGGTGACGAGCTGGCCGCCATCCGGGTCATACAAAGCGTGCTCGCCGAGCGCCTGCCCCAGTCCCTGCGCAACGCCGCCGACGATCTGCCCTTCGAGGATGAGCGGATTGATCACGGTGCCGACATCATCTTCGATGGTATAGCGCAGGATCCCGATGACGCCGGTTTCGGGATCGACCTCCACTTCGCAGACATGGCAGCCATTCGGAAAGGTTCCCTCTTCGGGTGCAAAGGCTTTGCTGCTGGCGAGTCCGGGCTCAACCCCGTCCGGCCTGGTCACATCGTCGAAAGACGCTTGCGCCGCATCGAGCAGGGAGACTTTGCGGTCGGTACCTGCGACGCGGAAATCGCCGCCCTCAAACTCGATGTCGCTTGCCGCGACCTCGAGCATCTCGCCTGCCATGCTCCGCCCGGCTTCGATGAGACTCTCGACGGTGCGATAGATTGCCGAGCCGCCGATCACCATCGAACGTGAGCCGACGGTGCCATTGCCAGTCGGTACTCGATCAGTGTCGCCTTCGATCACGTCGATCCGGTCGATATCGATCCCGAGACCACCGGCCACCATCTGTGCGTAGCTCGTTTCGTGACCCTGGCCCGTCGACTGTGTGCCGCTACGCACGAGCAGCCTGCCATCCTTGCCGAAGCCGATGTACGCGTGCTCGTCTCCCATGGCCGAACAGATTTCGACGTAGTAGGCGAGGCCTATGCCGCGCAGCTTTCCGCTCTCATCACTCGTCTTGCGGCGTTGTTCGAAGCCTTTCCAGTCGGCGCGTGACAACGCGCCGTCCATGAGGCGCTCGTATTGCCCCGAGTCGTAACTGCGGCCTGTCGGGGTCTTGTACGGGAACTGCTCGGGGCGTATGAAATTCCGGCGCCGGAGTTCGACACGATCGATACCGAGCTGGCGGGCGGCCTTGTCCACCAGGCGTTCGATCAGGTACGCGGCCTCCGGCCGGCCGGCGCCACGGTAGGCATCGATCGGTACGGTATTGGTCACAATCATGTTTACATCGACCCACACGGCCGGAATCGCATAGACACCGGTCGTCATGCAAGCGCCGAACCAGGGAATCACCGAACCGGCCTGGGAGCAATAGGCTCCGATGTTGGCGTTGATGGTTGCCATCACGGCGAGAAATCGCCCGTTGTTGTCGATCGCCAGTTCCGCATGGCTTGCGTGGTCGCGGCCGTGCAGGTCCGATAAGAAGCTTTCACTGCGATCGGCGATCCACTTCACGGGACGGCCGTTGGCGCGACATGCAAAAACGGCGACCACGGTTTCGCACTGCAGGAAAAACTTGAGGCCGAAACCTCCGCCGACATCGGGTGCGATGACGCGCAGCTTGTCGGGTGCGATGTCCATCGTCTCCAGGATCCGGGCGCGCAGCGAGTGTGCGCCCTGGCATCCCTGGTGCACGGTGATCCTGCCGCTGCTCGCGTCGTAATCGACGTTGCAGCCGCGCGGTTCCATTGCCGTCGGCGCGAGCCGGTTGTTCAGCACATCGATCGTGACGACATGAGCTGCTTTGGCGAAGATGCCGTCAGTTGCATCGCGGTTACCGTAGGTGAGCGTGCCGTAGAGGTTGCCCGGCGCGCGCTCGTGGATCGTCGCAGCGCCTTTGCGTAACGCATCGACCGGTGTTACCACCGCTTCGAGTTCGTCGACGTCGAATTCGATCAGTTCCGCCGCGTCTTTTGCCTGTGCCAGCGTTTCCGCGAGCACCGCGGCCACCGGTTCTCCGACGTAGCGGACCCGGTCGCGCACGAGTGGCGGCTGCTGCAGCGCATCCTTTGGACCACCGACGGCGAACGGGAGCAAAGCGGCCCCGGGCACATCGCGTACGCCGGCGGCGGTGAAATCGCTTGCGGTATAGACGGCGATCACACCGGGTGCTGCACGGGCCGCTGAGATATCAAGCCGGCTGACCTTGCCGTGCGCATAGGGCGAGCGAAAGAAGTACAGGTACGACTGCCTGGCGAAATGCAGGTCACCCGTGTAGCAACCAATGCCGGTTATGAAGCGCTGGTCCTCACGGCGCCGTATCGCCTGGCCTGTGCCGAATTTACCCACGCCGCCTCACTTGTGGATCAGGGAGAAGTCACATCGTATTCTGCTGGTCGAGGCGCTGCTTATCAACAATCGCTGGCCGACCTCGGTCCCCGATCTCGCGCCATTGATCCAGGGCAGCCCTGATTTATTCGGAAGTCCGGTCATTGCGAGCGAACTCCGTCATTGCGAGCGCACTCCGTCATTGCGAGCGCACTCCGTCATTGCGAGCGAACTCCGTCATTGCGAGCGCAGCGAAGCAATCCACTTCTTTACATAGCGCGCTTTGCAGATTGCTTCGTCGCTTCGCTCCTCGCAAAGACGAACAAGTCCGAGCTGCAAAGACGAACAAGTCCGAGCTGCCCTAGCGCAAATCAATGCCGTGCTCGACCCAAGCCTTGAGGCACATTGCCATGTGCGTCCAGCCGCTGCAGTTGTCGTGCGAGCCTTTGAGTCCATCGACGTCGGACTTCCAGCCGGCCTCGCTGATCGAAAGCATTGTGTTGCCGTCGTCGAGTTTCTCGAACTCGAATATCACCTTGACGCCATACGCCTTGCGCTTCGTCTTGCCCCACTTCTTCGTGTCCAGCGCAAGTTCGATCAGTTCGTTCGCGACGATCTTGTTCACCACCACGGGAAAGTCGCCATACGCGCTCCAGTGCCAGACGATTTCCATGCCTTCCCTGAGATCGCCACTTGATCTGTCAGTGAAATAGCTGCAGAGCTTGTTGCTGGATACGATTGCGTTGAAAACGTCGGCGACCGGCCGGAGTATCTTCGTGCGTACCGTGTAATTACGTGCCATGTTGCCCCCTCCAGTAACGATCCTCAGGATCTTGACTGATACGTTATAAAAATATAACATATTTGTCAAATGCCAATACGAAAAAACGGATCCAAGGCCAGAAACGACAAGGACGACCTCGTCTTCAAGGCGCTTGCAGGCGCCGACCGACGGCGCATCCTGGACCTCCTGCGCGACACGCCTATGACGACCGGCGAGCTCAGCAAAAGGCTGCCGCAACTGGACCGGACCACGGTAATGCAGCACCTCGGCGTCCTGGAGAAAGCGCGGCTCGTGGTGAGCCGGAAGGAAGGGCGCTGTCGCTGGAACTACCTGGATGTAAGCCCTATACAGCGCATCCATGAACGGTGGATACGATCCTATGCGATGCCGTCGGCCAAATTGCTGAACAAACTTCGGACCGGCCTCGAGAGCTAAGAGCCGGGAAGCAAAAGATCCAGGACGCCACAAACGCAGTTGCGTTCGATAGCGTATGGCAAGACAGGCGGGTGCAAACTCAAGACACATCAAAAACCGGCACGGTGACGGCGGCGATGTCGATCGGTGTGGCGCTTGGCATCGGCGGTGCGCTCTGGCTGGGTGGCACGGTCGCCGACAAATGGGATGCAGCCTATGCCGGCAGTGACCTGCCTTTCGGACTCAAGAGCTGGCAAGCGGCCTTTCTGGTCGCCGCAGCGCCCGCCATTCTGCTCGCCGTCTTGCTCGCGCGGCTGCCGGAGCCGCTGCGCGGCATAGCCGACGGCGTCAGGCCGGTACCCGACCCACATCCGTTTCGCGCCAGCCTCGATACGCTGCTCGGTATACTTCCCGGTTTCGCCTGGCTTGAATTCACGCGGCGCAAAGCTTCGGCGAGATTATGGACAAGCAACGTTGTTGCGGCAGTGGTGATCATCGCCCTTGCTACCTGGCTGACTGACTTCACCAACGGCCTGCGGCTGTCCAACCCTGTTGCGCTTTCCATCTGCAGTCTGCAGTTAAGGAAGCTCTGATTAATTCGTCATTGCGAGGAACGAAGTGACGAAGCAATCTGCAGAACACGGCAAACAGAGCATAAGATTGCCGCGCTTCGCTCGCAATGACGGGACTTTCGAATTAATC
>JAKEGN010000061.1 GCA_022615525.1 Woeseiaceae bacterium | reverse complement strand
CGGTCGAGCGCGGCAGGGATCGACGGGCGGCCGTAGGACATCGCCAGTTCCACTATTACATTGCCGCGCAGACGCCCGGATATTTTTTCTGCAACGGATCGTGTCAGCGCTTCCGAGTTCACGAGCAGTGGCGATCCGTTCTCGGTCCAGATCTTGCGATATGCCTTTGCCGACTTTGCCGGGCGGACGCGGAGAATGTAGCCGTGAAGGATCAGCCACCAGAGCCAGCGGGGCAACTCGACGATCCTCGGATCGGACAGGAACTCGCGAAGATAACGCCGCACGGATCGACTGGTCGGCGCATCCGGTGTGCCGAGGTTGACAAGGAGAATACCGAGGGCATCGCCTTCGTCATGATTGAATTCGGCTGCAGGAAGGATACGCGGCATGCTGTGTCCGGCGCGACTCTGGGTGCTGTAAGTGCTTGACGTACAATACTAAATCGCCGGCCGGCGCGCCAGCACGCCCGTGCTATATTGCGCCCATGCAGGACGGGGCAGACACTCATCCGGTGCAACCGGAGGCATCGCAACCCTTGCCGGACCGGCGAGGCATGATTCGCGACGTCGCTGTATTCCAGGTCAAGCTCGTCGCCGACGGCATACTCGACCTGCTGTTCGTACCGATATCACTCGGAGCGGCGATCGTCAGCCTGATGAAGGGCGGACCGCGGCCAGGTACGGAATTCTACGACGTGCTGCGCCTCGGCCGGCGCGGCGAGCGATGGATCAACCTGTTTGGGGCGGCATCACAATTGCACGGCCCGGAGAGCGACGACCGCAGCTTGCCCGGAGAAGACATAGACAAGCTGGTGGCGAAAATCGAGTCCTTCGTGGTCGACGAATACCGCAGCGGCCGCGTTACCGCGCAGGCCAAGGAAAAATTTGATCGCGCGATTGCCGCAATGCGAGACCGGAACAGGGGACGGTAAGCGGCAATGCGGCCGCGTTTTCGCTCAGCGCTTCAGCGACACGTTGCGGCCGCTCAGCAGTTCGTCGAGGCCCGGCGGTGGATGGTCCGGTCCCATTTGCCCTGACTTCAGGCGGCGGACGTAGTCCTTGTAAGCGCGTATTCCCTGGTAGCCGAAGATCCAGAGTATCGGGAGATTGGCGTAAATAATCACGCCGAGACCGATACCCGTCAGGTTGTCGAGATCCGTGCTGGTCGTGATGTGGCCGAGCGTTGCGACGAATGTCAGAGTGACATACATCAGGCGGAACGGCAGAACACCCTTGCTGCCTGCGATGTAAACGGCGCCTTGTTCACCATAATAGCCCCAGGCAATGATCGTCGACAGCGCAAACAGCCAGGACGCAAGTGTGATGAGCCATTTGCCGAGACCGGGCATGACCGAGTCAAAAGCTTTGGCCGTCAGGGTGGCGCCGACGTGGTCTCGATAGTAGCCATCGCCCGCGACTGACGGCTGGGTCGCGCCCGGGAAACTCTGCCAGTCGATCGCCATGCCGGAAGCATCGGATTTCACGGTGCCGCTCAGGCGATGGAACGACTGGCCGGTGGCAGGGTTCTCGCCAGCTTCGAGGATCAGCAGCACGGATTCGCCGACCCGCCAGTCGCCGCCATCGAGCGGCGTGTCTGCGAAATGCCACTGGCCGTCCACCAGGATCGGTTGCGGCACGTCTGCAAAAGCCACGTCCGGAGCACGGTTCCAGATACCCGTTGCAAGAATGATGACGGCCGTGAACGTGCAGACAACGATGGTGTCGATGAAAGGCTCGAGTCCTGCCACCACACCTTCGCGTACCGGCTCGTCGGTTTTCGCGGCACAGTGCGCCATCGGGGAGGATCCCTGGCCGGCCTCGTTGGAGAATATGGCGCGTTTCATGCCGAACAGGAATGCCGAGGCCACAGTACCGCCGATGAATGCGCCTGCCGCCTCGGTCGGAGTAAAAGCCGAGTCGACGATGAGTATGAGCATCGCTGGAATCTGGTCGTAATTGACAACCAGTACATACAGACCGGCAATAATGTAGAGGAATACCATGCCTGGCACGAGCATCCCGGCGACGCGCCCGATGCGCTTGATGCCGCCGATGATCACGCTGGCGACGAGGAGCGTGAGCACCGCGCCGCTAGCCCAACCGGCGACGCTGAAGTACTCGCGAGTGACGTCGGCGACGTTCCAGGCCTGGAACATGTTACCGCCGGTTATCGACGACATGATCACGCACAATGAGAAAAGCACCGCGAGAGTTTTGCCGAGCCACGCCATTCTCGGCCAGGCTCGCGCGAAGGCCTTGTCCGCAACCCACATCGGGCCGCCGTGAGGGTTGTCCGGATCGTCGGTATTGCGATAGAGCATCGAGAGCGTGACTTCGGACAGCTTGATGGCCATGCCGAGGAAACCGACCACCCACATCCAGAATATTGCACCGGGGCCGCCGAGCGTTATGGCCAATGCGACGCCGCCGATGTTGCCGAGACCGATGGTGCCTGAGAGCGCGGCAGAGAGCGCCTGAAAATGATTGATGGCGCCGGGATCCCTGGCGTCGTCGTACACACCGCGCACGATCTTCGGGCCGTGCGTCAGTGCGCGATACTGCGAGAAGCCGCTCCAGAACGT
>JAKEGN010000369.1 GCA_022615525.1 Woeseiaceae bacterium | reverse complement strand
GATTCGGAGGCCATCGTGCAGGCGGCGACGCAGGCCGGGGTGCACGACATGATCCTGCGCCTGCCCGCGAGCTACGAGACGCCGATCGGTGCCGGCGGCTGCGCGCTTTCCGGCGGACAACGGCAACGCATTGCACTTGCCCGCGCCCTGTACGGCAACCCTGCTGTCGTGGTGCTCGACGAGCCCAATTCGAACCTCGACGATGCCGGAGAGGCGGCGCTGGTCAGCGCGATCAGGCAGCTCAGATCCGACGGCAAGACGGTCGTGGTCATCACCCACCGCACCAGCGTGCTCACGGCCATCGATTTGCTGCTGGTGCTGCGCGACGGCCAGGTGCAGGGTTTTGGCCCGCCGGCGGAAGTCCTCGCGGCGCTCAACCTGTCGGCGCAGCAAAGCAGGCAGCAGACCGGCTCCGTCAGCCCGGTCAAGCTGGCCTCGTCGACCTGACAATTTTGATGCTCTCCAACTATTGCGGGGGTTGCCATGTTCAAGAGCGAATTTCTGAAAAACCTGTTCAGCCAGCGTGCACAAGGCGGGCAGTCCGCCGAGTCAAACGACCGACTGGATCAGGCCGCGCACGCCACCGACCTGTCGGGCAATCCACACTGGCCGGCGAAGGCCGGCAGCGCGTTGCTGCTCGTCGGCCTGGGCGGATTCGTCACCTGGGCCGCGCTTGCCCCCCTGGACCAGGGCGTACCGGCGCCCGGGTCCATCGTGATCGAATCACAGCGCAAGCCGGTTCAGCACCTGAGTGGCGGCATCGTCCGCAAGGTGCACGTATCCGAGGCGCAACAGGTGGAGGCGGGCACGGTGCTGGTCGAGCTCGACGACACGCAGTTGCGCGCAGATCTCGAAGCCGTCAAGTCCCGCTTCTACGGCGGGCGGGCCTTTGAGGCGCGGCTGTTGGCCGAGCGCACCCAGGCAAGCCGGGTCGAGTTTCCGCCCGATCTGATCGCGGTTGCAGCACAGGAACCGCAAGCGTTGCGCAACATGGCGCTTCAGGAACAGCTCTTCTTCAGCAGGAGGGCGGCCCTGCAGGCGGAATTGCGTTCGCTAGACCAGGCCGTGGCATCGCTTGGGGCGCAACGACACGGGCTCCAGGCACGGCTGAGCGGACGGCGCATCCAGCTTGGGTTGCTCGAGGAACAATTGAAAGGCAGCCGCGAGCTCGCTGCGGATGGATACTTGCCGCGAAATCAGCTGCTCGAAGAAGAGCGCCTGAGCGCCGATCTCTTTTCGCAGATCATCGATCTTGAATCCTCCATCGCGGCAAGACAGAACGACATAGCCGAACTCCGTTTTCGCCGCGAGACCAGGATGCGGGAATTCCTGCAAGAGGTGGACACCAGTCTTGCCGAGATCGCACGGGAAGTGCCGGCCTATCAGGAAAAACTGGCCTCCCTCGCGAATGAGATCAGCCGGACCCGCCTGACCTCGCCGGTCAAAGGCACCGTCGTCGGCCTTCAAGTACAGTCGGTCAATGCCGTGATCGCCCCCGGCAGCAAGATCATGGATATCGTGCCGATGAACGAACGCCTGATCCTCGAGGTCAGGATCGAGCCGCAACTCATCGACCGCCTGCATCCCGGGCTGCTGGCCGACGTGCGGTTCAACGCGTTCCAGGATGCGCCCGATACCATTGTCGAGGGGCGCCTGATTTCGGTATCGGCCGACCGCTTCACCGACCCGGTCACCAACATGCCGTATTTTCTCGGTCGCATCGAGGTGCTGCCGGAAAGCCTGGGCCGGCTGAAGGACAAGCAGTTGGTACCGGGCATGTCGGCCGATGCGGTCATCAAGACCGGCGAGCGCAGCCTGCTGGACTACATGGTGCGGCCGCTCATCCGGCGTGTCTCCACCTCGATGACGGAATACTGAGCACCCTGGCGGGCCAACCGGCTATAGTCTAGACATGAGGATGCTCCCATTGCCTGCCATGTGCCAGATTGCCGCCCCCGGATTCATTGCGCGCTTTTTCGCCCTCACGCTGTTTGCGTGCAACCTTGCCCATGCTGATCCACTCGACCTGAAAACTGCCGTCAGGCTGGCACTGGAATCGGAATCACAATACCGTGCAGCCCGTGCCGAACTTGACGCCATTCGGGAAGAAAAACCGCGCGCACTGTCCGGCTTGCTGCCGTCGCTATCGGCCACAGGCTCGCGTTTCAACAATAATGCCAAGCGCACGCTTGCGGGTGGCTTGACAGACTATCCGGACTACACGAGCGAAGAATATGGCTTGACCCTCAAACAGCCTGTTTTCCGCCGTGACAACTGGATCAAGTACAAACAGGCCGAAACCCGTATTGCTTCGGCGGAACAGTTGACGGATGTCGAGCGCATCAGACTCATCCTGACGGTCAGCGAGCAATATCTTGCCTGCCTCTATACCGATGCCGTCGTGCGCTTTGCTCGCGCCGAGGTCAGCGCGCTGGAGGGGCTGCTGACCGCGGTTACCCGTGGATTTGCTGCGGGCGCCAGCACGCGCACGGACATCCTGGATGCAGAGGCGCGTCTCGATGCCGCCCGGGTCAATCTCATCGAAGCAGAACAGGATATCGACGCGACACGCCGCGCACTGGACACGTCGATCGG
>JAKEGN010000368.1 GCA_022615525.1 Woeseiaceae bacterium | reverse complement strand
ATTCCGCCGGACGACGAGAAGCCGTGCATACGTTGCGGTGAATGCGCGGTCGTTTGCCCGATTCGCTTGCAGCCGCAGCAGCTTTACTGGTTTGCCTGCTCGGACAACGAAAAACAACTTCGCGCGCACGGCCTGACGGACTGCATCGAATGCGGCTGCTGCGACCTGGTCTGCCCCAGCCACATACCGCTGACCGCCGATTTTCGCCGGGCCAAAGCACGCATGCGCGAACTGGCGGATGAGAAAGCGCGGGCCGAACGTGCCAGACTGCGCTTCGAGGCCCGCACGGCCCGGTTGCAGCAGGAGCAGGCGCAACGGGAAAAGGAGTTAGCCGAACAGAAGCAGGCCGCACTGCGCGCGGGACCCGATGCCATCCGTGAAATACTCGAACGCAACCGCGACAGGGCTCGCGAGGACGACGAGGCCTGACAGTATGGAATTCGAACGACGGGATGCCCCTTTTGTTACGCCGTCCACGGACGTCGCCGCTGTCATGCGGCAGGTCCTGTATGCGCTGATACCGGCCGCGCTCGCCTATGTGTGGTACTTCGGCGCGGGATTCATTTTCAACCTGCTCATCGCCGCAATCTTCTGCGCGGCCGGCGAAGCGGCGATGCTGCGACTGCGCCATCGTCCCGTGGAGCCGGTGCTCGGCGATTTCAGCGCCATGGTGACTGCCGCATTGCTGGCTTTTGCGCTGCCGGCGCTGACCCCCTGGTGGGTAACCGCAACCGCCGCACTGTTCGGTATCGTCGTGGCAAAGCACTTGTACGGAGGCCTGGGTTTCAACCTGTTCAATCCGGCGATGGCGGGATACGTCGTGGTGCTGGTGGCATTCCCGATGGATCTCAATCTCTGGACAGCGCCGCGAATCGGCGACCTCGACTACCACTACCTCAGTCTGTATGAAACCGCGCGTTACACCTTCACAGGAACGTTTCCCGATTACTTAAGTTATGACGCGATCAGCCGCGCGACTCCGCTCGACGTCGTCAAGGCCGGCCTCAATTCGATGAGCACGTTCGACGAGATGCGAACTTACCCGATGATGGGCGATTTCGGCGGACGGGGCTGGGAATGGATCGGCAACTTCACGGCCATTGGCGGCGCCTGGCTGCTGCTGAAAAAGATCATCCGCTGGCAGATCCCCGTTGGCGTCCTGAGCGGGCTGCTGCTGCCGGCCGGACTCTTCTACTTCTTCGATCCCGCCGTACACGCCAGTCCCGGCTTTTACCTGTTCAGCGGCGGCACCATCCTGGGCGCATTCTTCATTGCGACGGACCCGGTAACGGCGGCGACCAGCCCGCGGGGGCGACTGTTTTACGGATTCGGCATCGGGTTTTTGATCTACGCAATCCGGCGCTGGGGCAGCTACGCGGATGGCGTGGCATTTGCCGTACTGCTGATGAACATGGCGGTACCCGCGATCGACTACATAACGCGCCCGCGCATCGTCGGGCATCCGAGGAAAAGCCGTGGATTGCAATGAGCGGTGACAAACCCAATCCTCCGTTGTGGAGCAGCGCATTGATACTGGCGGTGCTCGCCGCTGTTTGCACGGCGCTGGTCGCGGTCACGCAACGTACCGCCGCACCTCGCATCGCTGCCAACGAACAAGCCTGGCTTGAACAGAGCCTCGCGCCGGTCCTTGCGGGATTGTCCTATGACGGCAAGCTCTCCGAATCGACGCTGGTAATACCGACCCCGCATACCCTGCCGGGCGACGAATCGGTCAGCGTATACCGCGTGTTTGCCGACGATCAGCCTGTAGCAGCACTTTTTGTCGTCACTGCCCGCGACGGGTTCACCGGTCCGATCAAACTGCTGGTCGGGATCGCGGCCTCGGGTGCACTGACCGGCGTCCGCGTCCTCGAACACAAGGAGACCCCGGGACTCGGGGACCTGATCGACTCCTCCCGCTCCGACTGGATCCTGCAATTCTCGGGCAGGTCCCTGGCCGACCCGGACGTATCGCGCTGGGCCATCCGGCCCGACGGGGGTGAGTTCGATCAGCTCACCGGCGCATCGATCACGCCCCGCGCCGTGGTCAAGGCGATAAAGGAAACGTTGCTATACTTCGATGCGCACCGCAGCGAGGTCTTTGCGAGGAGCGGCGAAACTGTGGATGCGGGAGCGGAGCAGGAATGAGCACGAGCAGCGACAGCTTTCGATCCGGCCTGTGGACCGACAATCCCGGCCTCGTACAGCTGCTCGGCCTGTGCCCCCTGCTCGCCGTCACCGGAACGTTCGTCAACGGGCTCGGTCTCGGGCTCGCCACGTTGCTGGTACTGGTTTTGTCGAATGCGCTGGTGTCCGCGACGCGCCGCTTCATCCGGCCCGAAATACGCATACCCATGTACGTGCTCATCATCTCCAGCCTGGTAACCTGCATCGAGCTGGTCGTCCTCGCCTGGTTCCCCGCCCTGGGGCGCTCGCTCGGCATTTTCATTCCATTGATCGTGACCAACTGCGCAATAGTCGCCCGCGCCGAGGTCTTTGCATCGCGAAACGCAGTACTCGCCAGCGTGCGCGACGGCCTCGCCATGGGTGCCGGTTTTGCGCTGTTGCTGGCCGCGCTCGGTGCATTTCGCGAGCTGATCGGACACGGTTCGATCTTCGCACGCCTGGACATGCTGTTCGGCGGCGAACCGCTGCGCGGACTGGCGCTCGTCGATGGCGGGTTCCTGCTCGCCATACTGCCGCCCGGAGCGTTCATCAGTCTGGCACTTTTCATCGCGGGCAAGAACGAACTCGATCGAAGGCGGCAACAGAAACTCTCGCAGCTGCAACGCCGATCGGCCTAGCCATTGAACAGGGCAAAGCGCATCGCCATTTATACGCGGCTGCGAGACCGCGATCCCGATCCGCGAACCGAACTCGACTACGGCACACCGTTCGAGTTGCTGATCTCCGTCATACTGTCGGCGCAAGCGACGGATGTCGGCGTCAACAAGGCCACGGCGCTCCTGTTTCCGGTGGCCAGGACGCCGCAGGCGATACTCGACCTCGGTTTGCGCGGACTGAAAAAGTACATACGCAGCATTGGCCTCTACAACAGCAAGGCAAAGAACATCATCGAGACCTGCCGCATCCTGGTGAAAGAACACAACGGCGAGGTGCCGCGCACCCGGGGAGAACTCGAAGCCTTGCCCGGTGTCGGGCGCAAGACCGCAAACGTGGTCCTGAACACCGCTTTCGGTGTACCAACGATCGCCGTGGACACGCACATATTTCGCGTCGCCAACCGCACCGGGCTCGCGAAGGGAAAAACGCCGCTCGAGGTCGAGACGCGGCTGACGAAGCTGACGCCGGAGGAGTTTCGAAAGAACGCGCATCACTGGCTGATCCTGCACGGCCGCTACGTGTGCAAGGCGCGAAAGCCCGACTGCCCGAATTGCCCGATCGCCGATCTCTGCGAGTACGCGCGCAAGGAAACGGCATGATCTTCGGCCAGGACAGGGATGAGCTCAGGCGCATGTACAGCGATGCCTGGGCCACGGCGAAACGCGGAATGCCGCTCTCTCCCCTTGCCGCCCAGATCGTGCGCGTGATTGAAGAACATCCTGAATATCAAACATTTATCGAGCAATCCTCAATTACCGTCGAGTTCGCTCCGGCTGAGGGGCGGGAGAATCCCTGGCTGCACATGGGCCTGCACCTCGCGATCCGCGAGCAGGTGGCGACCGACCGTCCTGCCGGCATACGGGCGATCTTCGAGCGGCTGGCCGTGAGGTTCGGCGACTCGCACGAGGCAGAACATGCCATGCTCGAATGCCTGGCCGAATCCCTGTGGGAAGCCCAGCGGAACCAGGCGCCACCGGACGAGCGCCGCTACCTCGAGCGGCTGCGACAGCTCCCGGAGCGCGCCCGGTCGCCGGCTCGCGGGTAATATTCCCTGTCGTGCGCAGGTCTTGAGAGTATCCATCGCGTGTAGCCACAGATATGCCACAGGAAAAATCACAGTTTCCGGTCAGCGGCGCCGGCCTCGGATTGCGTCGCGGCATGATCGACCAGCTGATGGCGGTTCCGCCGTCCCGGATCGATTTCATGGAGGTCGCGCCGGAAAACTGGATCAATGTCGGCGGCAAGCTCGGCCGGAAGTTCCGCTTTTTCACCGAACGCTACCCGTTCCTGATCCACGGCCTGTCCCTGAGCCTCGGCGCGCCATCACCGTTGAACGAGAACCTGCTTCGCGACATTCGAAAGTTCATGGACCTCCACGGTATTCGCTACTACTCGGAGCACTTGAGTTACTGCGGCGACACCGGCCAGCTTTATGACCTGATGCCGATACCTTTCACGGAGGACGCCGTGGACCATGTCGCCGCCAGGATCGCGCGCGCCCAGGACATACTCGGGCGTCGCATGGCGGTCGAAAACGTCTCTTACTATGCACCTGCCGATACCGAAATGAGCGAGATCGACTTCACGCTCGCCGTGCTCGAGAAAGCCGATTGCGACCTGTTGCTGGATATCAATAACATCGTGGTGAACAGTATCAACCATCGCTACGACGCCAGGAGCTTCATGCTGGCGATGCCGAGGGAGCGCGTCCGCTACTTCCACGTCGCCGGGCACTATGTCGAAGCCGAGGACCTGCGCGTGGACACCCACGGCGACGCGGTCAGTGATCCCGTCTGGCAATTGCTGGCCGATGCGTACGCGCATTTCGGGCCGGTGCCCACCCTGCTCGAGCGTGATTTCAATTTTCCCCCGATTGCTGAATTGCTGGACGAGGTCGAACGCGTCAGGCAACTGCAGGCCGCTGCCGGCGCGCGTCCGGAGCCGCGACGGTTGGATGCCACACGTGGCTGAATCCGATTCCTCACTGCCGAAGCAGCAAAGCGCCGGTACGGCAACGGCGGACCGCCTGCCGTTTCAGCAAAAGCAGATTGCATTTGCCGCGCACATCCGTGACCCGCAATCAGTACCGGTGCCGCCAGGAATCGAAGACCGGCGCATGGCGATCTACCGCGAGCTGTTCTTCAACAACCTGCACAAGCTGATCAGCAATACCTTTCCCGTACTCCGAAAATTGCACAACGCCGAGGATTGGCGTGGGTTGGTGCGCGAATTCATGATTCGCCATGAGGCGCAGACGCCCTACTTCCTGGAGATCCCAAGGGAGTTCCTCGCCTTTCTCGAGCACGAACATGTTGCCCGCGAAAAAGACTATCCGTTCCTGCTCGAACTCGCCCACTACGAATGGGCCGAACTCGCGCTGTCCGTGTCGCCGGAACAGGATGACATGAGCGTTATCGACGCCGACGGTGACCTGCTGGCGGGCGTTCCCGTCAAGAGCGTGCTGGCCTGGTTGCTGCAGTACCGCTACCCGGTGCACCGGATTTCGCCAACCTACATACCCGAAGTGCCCGGGGAACAGCCGACTTTTCTCGCGATCTGGCGCAAACCGGATGACGAGCTCGGATTCATGGAGCTGAATCCGCTCTCGGCTCGCTTGCTCGCGCTGGTCGAATCGAATCCGAAATCGCGCAACGGCCGGGAGCTGTTGCTCGGGCTCGCTGTTGAAATGCGCCATGCAGACCCCGATGTATTCCTGATCCACGGCGCCGGGGCGCTGCAGGAGCTTTACCGGGCCGGCATCATCGCCGGTACCCGGCCTGACCGCTGTTCCCCCGACTTCCCCGATCCCATCCCAGAGGCCACCACACAATGAACCTGTTTATTCGTGCCCAGTCTTTGCTCGACAAAACTCGCGCAGTAGATTTTCTTGCACCGCTTGCGCTCAGGCTGTATCTCGTGCCGGTGTTCTGGGTCGCCGGCACCAACAAGCTTGGCGGCATGGAAAACGTCATCGCCTGGTTTGGCAACGACGAGTGGGGGCTCGGGCTTCCGTTTCCGTTCCTCATGGCATGGCTCGCCGTGTCGGCCGAAGTAATCGGCGCCATCGCTCTCCTCATCGGGCTCGGCACGCGCTGGTTTTCCATTCCCCTGATGATCACCATGCTGGTCGCGGCATTCTCGGTACACGCAAAGAACGGGTGGCAGGCAGTGGCGGATCCGAGGAGCCCTTTTCCGAACGCCGACGTGGCCGGCGCCATGGAACGCCTGGACAAGGCCAAGGACCTGCTGAAGGACCACGGCAACTACGAATGGCTCACTGAGACCGGAAATTTCGTCGTCGCCAACAACGGGATGGAATGGGCCATTACCTATTTTGTCATGCTGCTCGCGTTGTTCTTCGCCGGAGCGGGAAAACTCAGCGTGGATCACCTGCTCGCCCGGAAGTTGGCGTTGCCCCGGAAATAAATTGTGTCGCCGGGTGGCCGCCGTTAAAGTCCGCTGACGGACGGCACACAGGAATCGGAGCGATGGACGGACACGGCAGGCGGATACTCGTGCTCGCGGCGCAGATGCTGCTCATGACCTCGGTGCATGCGGAAGGCGAGCAGCAGTTCGCCGGACTTGGTGACTGTCCGCTGCTCAGCGGCGAGGTGATTCGGGATTGCCGGTTGGGGTACCGGACTTTCGGCCAGCTGAAGGACACAGGATCGAATGCCGTCCTGTTTCCGACCTGGTTCACCGGCACGACAGAAGATCTCGTGAAATTCGGTTACATCGGCCCCGGCCTCATCGCCGATTCCGCGACGTATTTCATCGTGACGGTCGATGCATTCGGCAACGGCGTCTCGTCGTCCCCCGGCAACAGCGAGTCTCAGCGCGGTGCCGCGTTTCCGGAATTGCGCATCGCCGACATGGTGCATGCGCAGCACCGGCTGCT
>JAKEGN010000367.1 GCA_022615525.1 Woeseiaceae bacterium | reverse complement strand
GAAGCAACTGTTCATCGGCACCGAAGGCACGCTCGGTATCGTCACGCGCGCCGTGCTGCGCCTGCGTCCGGCACCCCGCAGCCAGTGCACTGCATTCGTCGCGGCGGACAGTTTTGCGAATGTCTCAACGCTGCTCCGGAACCTGGAGAGCAGGTTGGGCGGCACGCTGAATGCTTTCGAAGTCATGTGGGATGACTTCTACGAAACCATACTCGGCGCCTCGAATCGCCACGCGAGCCCGGTGAAAAGAGGGCACGCTTTCTATGCATTGATCGAGGCGCGAGGCGGCGACCAGGCCGAGGACGCCGCCCGCTTCGAGCAGGCGCTCGGCGATGCGCTGGAGCAGAACGTGATCGCCGATGCGGCGATTGCGTCGAGCCACGCGCAGCGCGAAGCGCTGTGGGCGATCCGCGACGATATCGACAATCTCATGAAGGCGCTGGCGCCGATGATTGTCTTCGACGTCAGCCTGCCAATATCCGACATGCCGGCTTACGTCGATCGCGTCAAGCAGGGTTTGGCGACGGAATTCGACGGCTCGGCAAAGTGCGTGACTTTCGGCCACGTGGGCGATGGCAACGTGCATTTCTGCATAAGTGTGGGGAGCGACCGGCACGAGCTGCAGCGCAAGGTCATGGACATCGTGTACCGCGAACTCGAGCCGGTCGGCGGGTCCATCTCGGCGGAACACGGTATCGGGCTGGAGAAGCGCCCGTTTCTGCATTACTCGCGCAACGCTGCCGAGATTTCACTGATGAAGACGCTGAAGAACGCGCTCGACCCGCAGGGCTTGCTGAACCCGGGGAAAGTCATCGTCTGACGTCGGTTCCCTGGTCGGCCTGCCAGTCCTCAAGGTGCAGCCCCGCAACCCGACCGAACTCACCGGTATTCCGGGTAACCAGCGTGGCCTCGTGCGCGCGGGCGATCGCGGCAATCATCAGATCGTACGGCCCGATGAGTTTGCCTTGCGCAGCAAGGTCCATGCGAATCAACGCGCAGTGCTCGGCACAGCGGTCGTCGAAGGGCAAGCTCTGCAACGGGGAGAAGAACAGCTTGAGCCGCTGCAGGTTCGCGTCGATACGAGTACTGCGATGCGCGCCGTACAGCAGTTCCGCCTTGACGACGCTGCAAAGGGCTATGTCAGTCGGCGAGCGACTGCGAAATTGCTGCTCGATTTGCGCATCGGCCCGGTTCAGCAGGTAGATGCATATATTGGTGTCGAGCAAATACATCAGGCGAAGTCAGGGCGGTCTTCATAATCGCCCTGCAGCGCCCGGCGGAGTGGCTCGCCCTCCCACTTTCCGAACACCTGCTCGAAATAGCGTTCCGGCCACTGGCCGGCACGCCCGGATTCTTGCCTGACCAGGTCGGCCAGGTATCGAGACAGCGGGACGCCGGCCTGCCGGGCCTGGTCCCGGAGTCGCCGTTCCTCCTCGTCTGCGACGTAAAAATGTAGCTGTGACATAGGATTGCTTCAAATGTATGTGCTATATGTGTCACGTCTAAAGTAGTCTTTACCATCCGGACTGTCAAGGCTATCAGTCGGTGCGCGCTCACGGCCAAGTCCGAAACTGCCCAATTCGGGCACGAAAATACCCGAATTGGGTATCTGCCCTGCTGTCAGGGGTCGGTGATCGGCATGCTGGTGGTCACGAGCGGTCGCTACGACCGGAGATTCGGGTGCTTCCGCGTGGTTTCTCAGGGTCGCTGTGGCGCTTCGATATACCGGGTCAGTCCCTCGAGGTCCGTCGCATCGACGGTCCAACCGAAGGTGTCCACGGACTTGCCCTGCTGGATGTCGAGCAGCGCCTCCCTCAGTTGCAGTGACATGCGGTTGACCTCGGGCAGATCGAGTTTCCTGCCGTCGGCCTCGCCGATGGTGCCGATCGGTGCAACGATGGCGCCGGTGCCGCAGGCAAACAGCTCGGTGCACCTGCCGGCTTCGATATCATCCAGCAGTTCATCGACCGGCATGACGCGCTCGGTGGTTTCGATGCCGAGATGAGTTGCCAGCGTGAGCAGGGACGCACGCGTCACGCCTTCGAGCAACGAGCCGCTTAAAGCCGGTGTGTGCAGAGCGCCGTCGATCACGGCCATGAAGTTCATGGCCGACAATTCCTCGATGTTCTGCCGGCTCGCCGGGTCCAGCCACAGCGACTGGTCGAAACCGTGCGCCACGCAGTTCTCGTTCGCCAATAGCGATGCACCGTAATTGCCGCCGACTTTCTCCGCACCGGTGCCGCCGGCCGCGGCGCGGCAATTGACCCGTTCCACCATCACCCGGATCGGTTCCGAGTAATAGGCATCGGACGGGCTTGCGAGCACGAGGAATACGAAGTTGTCGCTGCCCTTCACCGCGAAATGCGGATCGAGGCCGAACAGCGTGGGCCGCAGGTACAGCGACTGGCCGCGGCCGCCAGGAATGAATCGGGCCAGGCTGCTTGTGACGCTCGACAATGCTTCGGCAAAAAGTGCGGCAGGCACTACGGGCATGCGCAGTCGTTTCGCGGACCTCGCAAACCGTCGCCAGTTGAGGTTCGGCCGGAACAACATCGGCCGATCGCTGGCGGATCGATAGGCTTTCATGCCTTCGAACGCCTGTTGCGCGAACTGCAGTGCAGTCGACGCCGGATTCACGGGGACAGGGCCGAAAGGCACCAGGCCGTCGTCCTCCCAGCGTCCGCCGCGATAGCTCACGCGAAACATGACCGGCGCCAGTTCCACGCCAAAAGGAATGCGTTCCGGCAAGCGGTAGGCGGCAAGTATCTCGGCAACGGCGTGATCGTTTTTCATTCGGGTCAATGCCTGGTCCACGGCGTCACAGTATCGGGCTCAGCAGTCTTGCCGCTTTCGCGCCGAATCGGAAGAAGAAATTGCGTTTTTCGAGTTCGTCGTGACTTACCGGGATGGACCGCCGGAAGTCCTCTTCGAACATGGCGGCGGTCTCAGCGGCAAGTTCACGGTTCACGGCCAGCAAGGTTATCTCGAAATTCAGGCGAAACGAACGGGTATCCAGGTTCGCCGTGCCGACACCGGAGGCCTTGTCGTCGATAAGAAAGGTTTTCTGGTGCATGAAGCCGTTCGTATAGCGGTAGAAGCGTATGCCATCCATGCCGGTCCTGCTGATGTGGGAAAACGACGCCAGGTACACCAGCCAGTGGTCGGGATTTGCGGGTAACAGCACGCGTACGTCGACGCCGCGCAGGGCGGCCAGTTGCAATGCGGCGACGATCTCGTCGTTTGGCACGAAATATGGGCTGGCAATCCAGAAGCGTGAAACCGAGGAGTTGATTGCAGCAAGGAACATGAGGTTGCAGGTCTCGACCCTGTCCGCCGGGCTGCTCGGCAGTACCAGGGCGTCCATGTCACCTTCGACTTTCGATGACCAGTCGAGCCCCTCGATCAGCCGTCCGGTCGCCCAGTGCCAGTCCTCGAAGAAGATGAGCTGCAGAGCATCCGCCGCAGGCCCCTGAACGGATGCGTGCGTGTCGCGCCAGTGGCCGACTCTCTCGTCCCTGCCTAGGTATTCGTTGCCGACGTTCAGTCCGCCGAGAAAAGCAATCCGTCCGTCGGCAACCATGATCTTGCGATGATTGCGGAAGTTGATCTGGAAGCGGTTCGCCAGTCCCTTGGTCGTATGAAACGGCCGCATGTCGACCCCGCCCTCCCGGCACTCGCGGATGTATCGCGCGGAAAGTTTGTGGCTGCCTATCTCATCATAGAGCAAGTAGACGGCGACACCTTCACGCGCCTTGGCAATCAGCTTTTCCTTGAGCTTCTGTCCGAGTTCGTCGTGGCGGATGATGAAGAACTGGATCAGCAGGTATTTCTGCGCGGAATCTATGGCAGCGAAAATCGCGTCGAACGCGGCTTCCCCGTCGATCAGCAGGCGTATGCGATTACCGCGCGTGAACGGCAAATGAGCCAGCTGCTCCAGCGAATGCAGTGTTCCGCGCGGACCTGGAAGGTCGCTACGATACTCGTAGCAAAAGGTGTTCACTTGCCGGATGACGTCCTCATGGTTCGCATCCACCAGCCGGCGCGCCCTGACGTAGCCGTGGAAACGGTTGCGGCCGAGAACCAGGTACAGGGGCAAAGCGATCAGCGGTGTTGCCAGCAGTGCAATCGCCCAGGCTGTCGCACCTTGGGCCGACCTGGCGTTGAAGACCGCGTGCACGGCCGCGTAAATGCTGGCCAACTGCAGCAGCAGATAGATCACCGCCGCAATACCAAGCGTCGCCGGCTCTGTCAGCAAGTCGATTATCGGCTCTTCTTCCACTGGACGCTTCGGTTAACCGCGGTTGCCCGTCAGGGTAGGGCGTCCGCCGGTGCCGGGCAAGGCTGATCTGTTCTCATGGAGGAGTTCAGGTGTATCGTACGCAATGGACAAACAACTGAAACATGGAGAAAAGCATGCCCGATTTCGACAAGATGCTGCAGGATCTGAAGGAGAAGCGCGACGAGCTCCGCGTTCGGATCCACCTTGCATCGCGTGAATTGCAGGATGAGTGGCAGGAGCTGGAGCAGAAAATGGAGGACTTCTCGAGACGTGCACGCCTCAAGGAATCCGGCGCGGCCGTCGGCAAGGCGCTCGGAACGCTGGGCACTGAACTGAAGTCAGGCTACAAACGAATCCATCGCGCACTGAAAGAGGATTGACTGGCTCTCAATGCAGTGGGCGACCGCAGCCCTTGAGCTCACGGTCGCCGAGGTAAATCGTCACTGTCGAGTCGAACCGATCGCCGCTCATGGAATCAGTGCAGGCAACAGCCGATATCTCGATCTTCAGCGCCTGGCCGTTCGCGGTCGCTGCCCAAGTGGTCCGCATGGCCTGCTGGTCGCTGACGGGCTCCGAGGAAACGGCCTGGATCCGCGACGCGCCGTAATCGTAGCTGAGGTCGATCCGGGTGCGTTCGCTGATCTCGAGGACCCAGCCAGGCTCGTTGCCGGTGGCGCGGAAGTCGACGCCGCTGAGCTTCGCGTGTTCCCAGATCGAGGCCTGCCGGTCGTGCCGGCAACCGCTGAATCGCTCGCCATCCACTTCGAGCATGGCTTCCTCGCCGTTTTGCCACACGACAACTCCGTCACCCGCATAGCGTGAGCCGCTGGCGGCGGGCGTTTGCCGGAGGGCGAGATACGGGCGTTCAAACTCCAAGGGCAACCAGACCGCGAGGCCGTCCGGGACAGTCCTGGTCGTAAACGCAAAAGTCGTTTCACCGACGCCGCAGTCGAATACCGCGGTGACTGTTGGCGAAGGATCGGATTCAGCCGTCGGGGTTTGGGATTCGTCAGCGCACGCGGCGCCAAAAAGCAAAGCGCCGATCGTGATGCTTTTGAGTACGGCCTTCATGTGCCGCAGCGGGCGGTTAGTACACTACTTCTTCTTCCAGGTGCCCCCCGCATCCTGGTAATAATGTCCGACGGCTGTTTTCTGTACCGCCAGTTCATAGAAGCGATAGGCGACCTGCTCCACCGTTGCGCCGGTCTTGCTCGCCGTGGCTTCGAACTCGGCTCTGCGTTTTGCATTGACGTCCGCGATCAGCGCGTTGACCTCCGCGCTCGCGGGTGTCTTGACCGCCGCGAGATATCCGGTATTCGACTCGCCGACCAGCCCCTGGGCCTTTGCCGTTCCGATGTCGATGGCCCATGCCGTCTGCAAGGCGAAGCACATGAGAATTGCTGTCATCAATTTTTTCAT
>JAKEGN010000060.1 GCA_022615525.1 Woeseiaceae bacterium | reverse complement strand
GATGGCAACAAAGGCGTGCACGCGATGATTCCGAAAACGATCTTTGTTGGCCAAAGAGGAAATGGTGATTCGATCACGCTGGAGAGGACCGCATGTTATGGCACCTGTCCGATGTACAAAGTCACGATCGCGTCCGAAGGCGCCGTCACTTTTGAGGGCCAGCGCTTCACCAAGACGATCGGAACCGCTAAGGGAAAGATGCGGATAGTGCGTATAAGCGGCATTATGTGAGCTGGGCTGGGCCTTACGTGAGCTGGCGAGTCTCGAAGTTCACGTCCGTCGGGGCCGGCATGGAGGGCGAGCCAGGCCGGTCTGTCGTGTTCGGGCCTGTAAATCTTCGCGCTCCAGCGAGAAATGCCGGCGCATCCGGCGGCCGCTTGTGGCCGGTTGCAGCCCGTCAATTCTCCAATCACAAGGACGATGGCAAGGCCGCATTGGGTCGAAGCGGACGTTCAGATGGACGGATGAGAGCAGTCTGCTTCGAACTAGGTGGTCAGGAGTTCGGATCTCTCCGGGCGTGCCAATGCCAAGGGTTTGAGCGTCGCGGGCGCTTGCCGGCGACCTTGAGTCACCAATAAATCATCGTAAAGCCCACTTGCGACGAATTTGTCGGCGGCTGACCGACGAAATTTCGCTTTTGCTAGCAGCCTGTCGGACTGAGGCGTTGGGTTAAGCGGTTGAACGAGTGGGTGGAGATTTGATTCATCGGTTTGCTGCGGATGCGCGAGTCCTCGTCCGTCAGGTTGATCTGCTCCTGGTCGTCAACCACGCCGCTCGGCGGCTCAGGCGGCCGACCCCGCGGCTTCTTGCCCGTTCGCCGCTGGCGCTCGGCTCGGGCTTCGAGCTTGGCTTCATACCCGGCCTGCTCGCGCTTGTGCACCCGCACCTCGATCTTGCGCTTCGCCTCAGCAATCGCCGCCAGCCGGACCTCGCGTCGCTCCAGTTCCTCCGGTATCGACATCCCGTCCGGAATATCGGCGGCATCGGCCTGCTCGGCCAGCTGCAAAAGCTGCCGCACTTCCCGCTGCAGCTGCTGCTCGAGCTTCTTCGCATGCCCGTAGGACAGCGCGCGGTGCCGGCTCGCATTGGCCTGCCGCTTCGTCCCGTCCAGCGCCACCGTGCCCAGCTTCAGCATCCCCATCATCCGCGCCAGCTTCAGCACCTCAACGAACAAGCCCTCGATCTGCGGCAGAAAGCGCTTGCGGAACGCGGCAATGCTGTCGTGATCCGGGTGCTCGTTGCCGGCGATGAAGCGAAAGGCCACCGAGTCATACGTCGCCCGCTCGATCGCCCGACTGGAGAACACCTTGGTCGCATACCCGTAGATCAACAGCGACAACAACATCGCCGGGTGATAGGACGCCGAGCCCGAACCACGGTACGCCTTGACCATCGCCGACAAATCCAGCTGATCGACAACCTCCACCACAAAGCGTGCCAGATGCCGCTCCGGCAGCCACTCATCTACCGACGGCGGCAGCAAAAAACCCGTGTGACGATTAATCGTGCGGAAGTTGCTCATCGTTGTTTGTACCCTGGAGGAGATCCAACGTGATTATCGCCTGTCCACCGTTAAGTCCGACAGGCTGCTAGCGTTCCGCGATATTGCATTATCGGGCGCGCGTGATATCTGCGAATTCGCGACACCGTCAGTTGGACTTGATCTTTCATGAATTCAGAACCTTACGCCATTTCCCCGGCACGCGCCACGTAATATCGTTTCCACATTTTCGACCAGGCCGAATATCCAAAAAGTCTGAACGATCAGTCCTCGCGCGACAGGAATTGGCGAAGCGATCTCCAACACATTGAACGCATAGCAGGAGATTGCTTCGCTACGCTCGCAATGACGGCCGGTTTACACCTGCGACGAGGCAAGCTGTTGTGCGACGTCGAAGCCGGTTGCGCAGGCAAGTGTCCAGCCCAGCATGCCGTGGCCGCAATTCAGCCAGAGGCCCGGGATGCGTGCCGGCCCCACGATCGGCTGGCTGTTCGCGGTCATCGGCCTGAAGCCGCCCCAGTCCCGCCGCAAACTGGCGCCGTAGTCTGCAGCCAGTGGTGCGATGTCGCGCGCGAGGTCGAGCAGCATCCCGATGCGCTTCCTGTCCGCGCTTTCGTCGAAGCCGACGAAATCGGCGAAACCCGCAATGCGAACTTCCCCGTTCATGCTGCTGAACACGATGCGACGTTCTGCATCGGAAATGCTGACGCTCGGTGCGTGGCTGCCCTGCGGCAAGGTAACGCTGTAACCGCGCACCGGCACCAGCGGCTGCCCGCCAGGCAGGGTACCGAGCAAAGAACGACTCCAGGCGCCGAGGCATGCGACGACGGAATCGGCGTGGAGCACACCGTCCACGAGTTGCACGCCGCTTGCCCGGCCGTTGGCCGTGAGCACAGCTTGCGCTTCGCAGCCCAGTCGAAACTCGGCGTGGTAGCGATCCCGCAGGAGTTCCGCAAGCCGCATTGTAAAGAGTCTTGCGTCGCCAAGATGATCGTCCGCCGAGTAGACTGCGCCGGCATACTCCCCGCGCATGCTCTCGATCGCTGGTTCGATCTCGCAGGCCTCGCGCAGGGTCAGCACCCTGGTTTGGCAACCGAAGCCACGCTTCAGCAGCACGGAACGCTCCGCCGCTGCGAGATCGCCTGCGCGCCGGTACAGCACCAGCTTGCCGGCCTTGCGAAATGCAAAGTCGAAATCGAATTCGCGGCGTAACTCATCCAGCAACCCGGACGAACGCATGGCGAGCTGCAACACCGTTGCCGTGTTCCGGCCGTAATTTTCCGCCGTGCACTGGCGGACGAAGTGCAAGCCCCAGCAGATGAAATTCAGGTCGGGCATCGGCCGCAGGCGAATGGCATCGTCGCTGCCGAAGATGAGACCGGGCAATTTGCCCGGCATGCCCGGGCGTGCAAGCGCGTCCGTGAAGCTGTACGAGAGCTGGCCGGCGTTCGCATGACTCGCGCCGCTCGCAACCGCCTCTGCCCGGTCGACGACCGTGACCCGAAAGCCCCGTTTCGCAAGGTAAAAGGCAGTGGTTACACCGATAACGCCCGCACCGAGGACCACAGCGTGCATAAGGTATCCGATTGAAGTTTCAGCGGATATTAATGCACGCGTCATCGGCCGCCGACAGGAATTTGCGGTTTCCCTGGCTACGGTGGCTGCTGTATCCTCATCGTCCGGTTTTTTTGCACGCTTCGACGACACAATAATCACTGTAGAAAATCGCCGCTTGCCGCTGGCCGATACGCATGTGACCTCGGGGGAATTTTGATGAAGAACGTCGTT